>JAYTXY010000019.1:0-10734 GCA_043742705.1 Bacteroidota bacterium | reverse complement strand
TTTTGTTTTCAGCAATTCCATGTTTGCGCTATAGCCACCACCGTTTCCATGTCTTCCTTCGCGTGGAAAATCAAATCGCACTTTTATTTTATCAAGCTTATCTGTTTCAGAGGTGAATGGAGTAGGATCATTTTTCATTCCTGTTTCTTTTACATCAGCACCGTTATCAATCAACGTATGAATGATATCCTGGTTACCAAAGCCTCCTGCAAGCGCTACTTGAAGCGGACTTTGAGGTTTTCCAATCAGACCTTTATTTTTTTCATTGATGTTTAATCCTTTTGACAGGAGAAGTTTAAGCATTTCATCAGGAGTTCCGTTCCTGTCATCGGGTAAGTCGTTAAACCATTCAGGCACTTTAATTCCGTAGGCTTCGATAGCAGGTTTGTTTAAAGCAGCAGTTTTTTTTCTGTCTTCTTTTGATTTACCATAAGATGCGAACGTGTGAATCAGGTTTCCATCTGGAGCGGCATTTTCAACCTTAGCTCCTTTCGCTAAAAGCATTTGTACGCAAGCAACACAGTTGGTACTCATGACGGCAGAATTTAAAGCATACACATCAGTCGGTTTCAAAGCCGGTAACATGCTCTCCCAAATTTTGATCGTTGCTTTGTTGGCATCTTTTCCTTTTGCTTTTTCAGTTTCAATTAAAGTTTTGATGGTTGCTCCAGGATCTGTTTTTCCGGGTTTGTTCGGATCAGCTCCCTTATCTAGCAATAGTTGCATCACTTCAATGGAACCGTTACCTGATGCCTGCACCAGGGCAGGGTAAGTTCCCACATTCGGATCAGCTCCTTTGTCAAGCAGAAGTTTGGTAATGTCTGGCCAATAATAGGCGGAAGTAATTGCGCAATTTCCCGCGGCATCAGGATCATTTACTTTGGCACCATCATCAATGGCTTTTCTGGCAGCTTCGAGATTTCCCGCCTTGCACGCAGCAAGGAGATCCTCATTAGGACCGGCAAAACTGTGTGAGGAAAAAAGAAATACGATGATCGACAGCGAGGAAATAAATTTACTTTTCATGGGGTTGGATTTAGATGATTCAACTGATAAACACAATGCAACAAAGATGAATCAGCCAAATGTCTTTTCCTATCCGTACTGGTACGGATTTTAGATAAGGGCCAGAAAAACTTTTTAATGCAGGAAAATAAGAATGTCAGCGTTGTTTTAGATTCTGAAGAGCAATCTTGCAATGAAAATATGACAACTTAACGAATGTTATTGCACCACAATTTTTCCCCTAGAAATAAATTGAGTCTTATCTTTTAACTCATAAAAATAAACTCCGCTTTTTACATGTAGATTTATTTCTGATTTATTCCCGACAATCTCAGATTGAAAAATATTTTTTCCCGGCAAATCATAAATTACAAGTTCGCTTTCGTTATTATTTTCTCCTTCTATGGTGAAAGTTCCGTTGGAAGGATTAGGATAAATGGTTCGTTGATTAGCAGTGCCAGGGATTGAAATGCTTGTTGCAGGATTAATAATGTCAAATGTAGTGGAGCAGGTTATTGAATTGTACGTTGCCTGGAAAGTGTAAATGCCCGGAAGTGTCGGAAGTAATTTGGACCAACCCCAATAGCGAATTTTATTATCAGAATTGCTGTTGTATGTCCAGGACATATAGGTTGTATTGTTTGGATTGAGGATACTCAGGTTTGCTGTTAGTCCGTTTACTTCATCCCGTATGAAAATATAAAACTTGGCATATCCGGGTGATAATCCTGAACCTTGAAACGGAATTTGAAAAGACGAAGCCTCATTCGGTGTTTCAGTGGTGGGGCAACCAGGAAAAACAATGTCTGTAGTATTTGTCGAAACTTTAATGATGGCAGTTTCTTTAGCAGGCTTTTGAGAAGTCCACCATGAATTTGCATTTAAAATATTGCATGCTCCTGCGTATGGATCTTTTCTTGTCGCAACCGTAGTGCCACTCCAGACTTCAAAATGTAAATGTGGTCCTGAAGCGCTTCCTGAACTTCCTACTACTCCTAAATAGTCGCCTGCAGCAACAGGTTGTCCGATCGCAACTGACGTAATGGAATTTTTCTTCATGTGCCAATACAAAGCCACCGAACCATCAGCATGTTGAATGATAACATAGTTTGCGGTTAAATTATTTGAAGAGCAATTTCTGTCAAACTCTCCGTCATGCTTGTCGATAATAGTTCCGGGTCCGGCTGCAACTACTTCTACAAGATTGTTATCCATCTTATAAAAATTAAATGGCCAGGTTGCAATGTCAGTTCCATTATGTCCATCGTAGGAATTAGTTCCGCAACTGAAATCCTGGAATACTCCTGCAGTAGTATTTTGATCTACGTAAGCCGCAATATGATAATAACTGCAATCGTGTAAACTTGCTGAAGCTCTTAATGGCCAGCCAAGAGAAACTGTCATCGTCCTGTTTGCTGAACGATTTATTCCAAATTGTTTTATGTTTTCAGCGCAGCGCCTTTCTATAATTTCATATTCCTGAGCAGTAATGCATGGATGTTCAGCATCATTTTCCTTTATTAATCCGTTGCCTTCAGAGCCTACATCTGATGAAATGTTTTGGGCGCTTAAGTTGAATGAAAAGACAGACAGAAAAACAAGCAAGAGTTTGGTAGATTTTTTTTCCATGACCAATGATTTTGATATCAATACTATTTAGACGTTTTAATAGTTAAATAGTTGCCCATCAGATATCTTATGTAAGAAATCTGTATACACCGCTCTTAAAAAAATTCACTGTGGAAGAGGGTTTTAGTGTTAAACACGGACATGTGAATTATATAAAACATATGGTTGAAATAGAGAGGACAATGACGTCAAATCCAATTTTTTAACCTACCTTCGCGGCTCCAAAAAATCCACTAAATGTTATCAGTTTCCAACCTCTCCTTGCGTTATGGCAAGCGGACCTTGTTTGAAGAAGTTAATCTCAAGTTTACTCCCGGCAATTGCTATGGAATTATCGGTGCAAACGGTGCCGGTAAATCCACTTTCTTAAAAATTCTTTCCGGTGAAGTGGATCCGAATACAGGAGAAGTTGTGATCACACCGGGCGAGCGCATGAGTGTGCTAAGCCAGAATCACTTTGCATTCGACAGTTATCCTGTATTGCAAACTGTATTGATGGGAAATAAAAGACTGTGGAAGGTGATGGAGGAAAAAGATGCCATCTATGCAAAGCCTGATTTTTCTGACGAAGATGGTGCAAGAGCCGGTGAGCTCGAAACATTGTTTGCTGAAATGGAAGGGTGGAATGCTGAAAGCGATGCTGCAAATATGTTGAGTGGTTTGGGTGTTTCAGAAACGTATCATCATAAATTGATGGGTGAACTGAATGGAAAAGAAAAAGTTCGAGTGTTGTTAGCTCAGGCTCTCTTTGGTAATCCTGAAATATTGCTGCTTGATGAGCCAACGAATGATCTTGATGTTGATACTATTACGTGGTTAGAAAATTTCTTAGCTGATTTTCAAAATACAGTGATCGTTGTTTCTCACGATCGTCACTTTTTAGATGCTGTATGTACGCATGTTGCAGATATCGATTTCGGAAAGATTACTCTTTACACCGGAAACTATACGTTCTGGTATGAGTCGAGCCAGCTTGCATTGCGCCAGCGCTCTGATCAGAATAAAAAGATTGAAGACAAGCGAAAAGAATTACAGGATTTTGTGGAGCGTTTCAGTGCGAATGCATCGAAGTCAAGACAAGCAACAAGCCGTAAAAAGTTGTTAGAGAAACTGGTGATCGATGATATTCAGCCGTCAACAAGAAAATATCCGGGTATCATCTTTAAACCTGAACGTGATTGCGGTGACCAGGTATTGCATGTGGAAGCTCTTTCCAAGTCTTCTGCTGATGGAACTATGTATTTCAACGACATCACTTTCACCATGACGAAAGGTGATAAGATTGTAATTCTTTCCAAAGAACACAGTGCTATCTCAACTTTTTTTGAAATCCTGATGGGAAATGAAAAACAGGATTCAGGAGAATATAAATGGGGAAGCACAATTACTAAATCGTATTTGCCGAATGACAACTCAAAATATTTTACGGGTGACGATAACCTTATCGATTGGTTAAGACAATTTTCTGCAGATAAAGATGAAACGAACATTCGGGGCTTCCTTGGAAAAATGTTATTCAGCGGAGAAGAAGTGTTGAAGAAATCAAATGTGTTGAGTGGAGGAGAAAAAGTCCGCTGCATGGTTTCGCGCATGATGCTGGCGAATGGAAACTGTCTGATCCTCGATGAACCAACGAATCACCTCGATCTTGAAACCATCACTGCATTTAATAACGCATTGAAAGACTGGAAACATGTGGCGCTTTTCACTTCACACGATCATGCATTTGTGCAGACAGTTGCAAACAGAATTATTGAATTGACTCCTTCCGGAATTATTGATAAGAGAATGAGTTATGATGAATATATCAGTGACGAAAGTATCAAGGCATTGCGTGAATCGATGTATCCGGAATTTGAGTTAGTGAAATAGTTTAGAACAAACTGAAAGCGTGAAAGTGAACGGGTGAGAAAGTGAAAATTATTATACTACCGCATTCCTTATACTTTCTCTCTATCACACTTTCCCACTCTCTCACTTTCAGAATAATCCAATTAATACAACATAGCCCAATCACTCATAACTCTTGATAAATGATTGAGATCGGAAAATACAACGAGCTTGAAGTAAAAAGCAAATCCGACATCGGACTTTTTCTTACCGATGGAACGGATGATATATTACTTCCGATGAAATACGTAAAGCCGGGAACTTCTCTCGGAGACAAGATTGAAGTTTTTGTTTACCTCGACAATGAAAATCGTCCGATTGCAACTACGCTGAAACCGTTTGCTACTGTTGATGATTTTGCTTTTCTCTCTGTGAAAGATGTCAATGAACACGGTGCTTTTTTAGATTGGGGAATTGCGAAAGATGTATTTGTATCTTATGCGGAGCAACGCATGGAGATGGAAGCAGGAAAAAAATATCTTGTTTATCTTTTCATTGATGAATTCTCCGGAAGAATTGCTGCAACTACAAAATGGGGAAAATTTCTCGACAACGATACTAAAGGCCTCCGGACAGGCGATGAAGTTCAATTGCTGATCGCTGAAAAAACAAGCCTCGGTTTTAAAGCCATCATTAACAACCAATACGAAGGATTGCTTTTTCAAAATGAAATTTTTGAAGAGATAAAAGAAGGTGAGTTGAAACGTGGCTACATCAAGCAGGTTCGCGATGACGGGAAAATTGATTTACGCCTTTTCCAGGACGGCTACAGTCATATTGAAGATTCAAAGCATGTCATCTTACAACACCTGGAAACAAATAAAGGAGTCCTTTCACTGGGAGATAAAAGTTCTCCTGAAGATATTTACCAGCAGTTTAAGATCAGCAAGAAGGCTTTTAAGAAAACCATTGGAGGACTTTACAGAGATCATCGCATCACAATTTCTGATTTTGAAATTAAGTTAGTTGAAAAGTCAGATGCAGACGAGGGTAAATAAATTTATCAGCGAATCAGGCATTTGCTCGAGACGTGAAGCAGATCGACTCATCGAAGAAGGAAGAGTCACCGTAAACGGAGTAAAGCCTGAACTCGGTACAAAAGTTTCTTCAGCCGATGAAATTAAAATTGATGGGAAACTTTTAAAACCGAAGAGTGACTATGTGTACATGGCGTTCAACAAGCCTCCCGGAGTAACTTGCACAACTGACCTGAAGGACAAAGACAACATCATCGATTTTCTGAATTATAAGAGTCGCATTTTTCCGATTGGTCGTTTAGACAAAGCCTCAGAAGGACTTATTTTCCTCACCAATGACGGAGACATTGTCAACAAGATTCTACGAGCTGGTAACAATCACGAAAAGGAATATGTTGTGACTGTTGACAATCCTGTAACTCCTGAATTTATTTCTTCAATGGGAAACGGAGTTGCAATCCTGGATACGGTGACACAAAAATGTTTTGTGGAGCAGTTGCAAAGTCATCGCTTCCGAATTATTTTAACCCAAGGACTTAACCGCCAAATTAGAAGGATGTGTGAAGAGTTGGGTTACAAGGTTCAGAAGTTAAAACGGATTCGCATTATGAATGTAACACTTGACGGAATTCCCATTGGAGAGTGGAGATACTTGTCAGCAGAAGAAATGAGTTTTATCAACGAAGCGATCTCAACTTCCAGTAAAACTGAAGAGGCATCTTATCTTCCTGATGACTTGCAGGAATAGGTTGCGAAGTTTTTTGAGGTAATCTTTTCTTTATTTTTACTTAACATTAACTTTACCTTGCACAGATACCTTCAACGAAAATTTCTGAAATGAAATCCCAAAGTTTGAAAATCTTGTTAGTGGATGATGAACCGGACATTCTCGAGTTCATGGAATACAATTTAAAGAAGGAGAACTACGAAATATTTAAAGCAAACAACGGAAAGGAAGCAATTGTAGAGGCAAAGAAAGCACATCCTGATCTTATTATTCTTGATATCATGATGCCTGAGATGGATGGTATAGAAACATGCCGGGCTTTGCGTGAGATTCCTGAATTTAAAAAAACAATGATCGCTTTTCTGACAGCACGTAACGAAGACTATTCTCAAATTGCAGGATTTGATGTGGGGGCTGATGATTACATCACCAAGCCAATCAAACCAAAAGTTTTGATCAGTCGCATTCATGCACTGTTCCGCAGGTACAACGGAAAGGAAGGTTCTGATAGGGCAAATGTTACCAGTGTTGGGGATCTTCGTATTGATCGCGAACAGTATCTTGTTTACCAGGCAGACAAAAAAATTTCCTTACCAAGAAAGGAATTTGAACTTCTTTCATTGCTCGCTTCAAAGCCGGGTAAAGTTTTTACACGTGATGAAATTCTTGAACGCGTTTGGGGAAGCGACATCATTGTCGGAGATCGCACCATTGATGTTCACATTCGAAAACTGAGAGAGAAACTGGGAGAAGAGCATATCAAGACTGTAAAAGGAATTGGGTATAAGTTTGATTTTTAACTTTGTCGCAGATTTGTTAGTGAATCTTGTTGCGAAGAGAACCTTAAAGGTGACAAAGTAACGATGTGACGAAGAGAAGATTTGCTTAGTTACTTTGTTACTTAATCACCTCGTCACTTAAAAATGAAAAACCCAACTCCCCGAAGTCTTGCTCTGATTGCCGCGCTGGTAGCTGCCGTGATTGTTCTCATCGCGGAATTAATTACAAATTTTTCTCCTTATTTTCAGAAAAGCTGGATATCGTTGCTTGTTATTTTTGTCATTGCTTTCATCGCTACTTTTTTTGTTTTCTATTATCTGCTTGAAAAATTTATTTACCGGAAGATAAAATTAGTCTACAAGACCATTTCTAATTTCAGAAGTTCGAAGGAAAAAACTTCGGGGAAGATGAACCTTGGTAATGACATCATTGGAAGTGTAAACCGCGAAGTGATGGACTGGCAACAAAACCGCAGTGATGAAATTGAAGAATTAAAACGGATGGAAAATTTTCGGAAAGAATTTTTGGGAAATGTCTCTCACGAACTGAAAACTCCGATCTTCAATATTCAGGGATACATTCACACGTTACTTGAAGGAGGTATTGATGACAAAGAAGTGAATGTGCATTATCTCCAACGTGCTTCCAAATCTGTTGACCGGCTTTGCCTGATTGTAGAAGACCTCGAATCCATCAGTAAACTGGAATCAGGGGAAATGACTCTTGAGCAGCGCGTCTTCGATATCCGCGATCATGTGAAGGATGTTTTTGAATCGCTCGAATTACAAGCAGCAGAGAAAAATATTCGCCTCGGTTTTAAAGATGGCAGTGACAAATCATTCTATGTTTTAGCAGATAAGGAACGTATCCGGCAAGTGCTTGTCAATCTTCTTGTCAATTCAGTCAAGTATGGAAAAGAAGGAGGGATTACCTTGGTGGGATTTTATGATATGGACGAAAATATTCTTGTTGAAATAACAGACGATGGAATAGGAGTAGATCCTCAGCATCTGCCTAGATTGTTTGAACGTTTCTATCGTGTAGATAAAAGCCGTTCCCGCGAAGCAGGTGGAACAGGACTTGGTCTTGCCATCGTAAAACACATTATCGAAGCACATCAACAAACAATCAATGTCCGCAGTACGTTTGGGATCGGGACAACGTTTGCGTTTACGCTCAGGAAGGCGAAGTAGAAGCGGTTGGTTGAGTGATTAATTGAGTATTTAATTTGAGAGTGAGAAAGTGAGACTATGAGAAAGTGAGAATTGAAAAGACTATGTCGCCCTCGCACTTTCTCACCTTCACACTTTCACACTTTCTGTTAAATCAACCCAATCCACTTACTCAACTCAATCCACTTAATCAACTCCTTTACTCAAGACGCAATCGCCTCAATGTAATTCTCCTCCGGCAAGCGCAACGGATTCATAATTTCCCTTGCTTCGAGTTTGGTGAAGAGGTTCTCGATAAATTGTTGTTCTCCGGAAGGATCATAAAAAATAGTTCCGAAAATGTTTGACAACGAACTTGAGATTATAAGAATGCCCACGGAGAATTTTTCGTTGAAAAATTTCAGATCTAACAAGGAAGAAAGCGAACTTATTCCCTCACCTTTTCCGGCACTGATGATTCCATTTCTGAAATCGGAGTGTTGTACGGTGTAATTCATCTTCTTCAGTACTTCCTCGAAGTAGCTGAATACGATCGGTAAACTGTAGTTGTAGAGATGGATTTTCATGTTGTTGATTTTCCTGTAAAATAAAATCTTCAATGTTTCGTAATAATTAACGAAGTATTAATCTATCTTCAATATCTCTTTCATTTCAATTACTTTTGTAGCAGATTCAAAAGAACTTTATGCCGAAGAAGAAAAAGGGGATTACGATTAAAAAGGTTTTGTGGTCAATTGTCATCGTGCTTGTGGTTGCAGTGACTGTCGGTGCTTTCATGCTATACAGAGAGGTTTATAAACCCAACGTTGCAATTACTGACTGGAAAAAACCACATTATTTATATGTCACTTCTGATGCAAGGTTTGAGGATGTTGTAAAAACTCTCAACCAGCAAAAGTTGCTCATCAATGAAAAATCTTTTCGCTGGACTGCCGAGCAAATGAAATATTCTGATGAGTCGATAAAACCCGGAAAGTATTTGCTGAACCCTGACATGAACAACAAATCACTCGTTTCGTTGTTGCGTTCGGGGAAACAAACTCCTGTTCAGCTCGTGTTCAATAACATTCGCACGAAGGATCAGCTTGCACAACGTGTTTCAGAACAGATCGAAGCATCTTCTTCTGCCATTCTCAACCTGATGAATGATCCGGATTATACCAAGCGCATGGGTTTCACTCCTGAGAACATCCTCTCATTATTTATTCCTGACACCTATGAATATTATTGGAATACATCCCCTGATAATTTTATTAAGCGGATGAAGAAGGAGTATGATAAATTCTGGACAGACAGCATTCGTCAAAAGGCAAGAGACATTGGCTTCAGACCTGTGGAGATATCTGTTATTGCTTCTATCGTTCAGCAGGAAACAAGAAGAGATGATGAGAAGAGTCTCATAGCGGGAGTTTATATCAATCGTTATAAAAAGGGTTGGAGACTTGACGCAGATCCGACACTTGTCTTTGCACTTGGAGATTTTTCAGTGAACCGTGTGTTGAACGCCTACAAAGAAATTGACTCACCTTACAATACATACATGTATGCAGGGTTGCCTCCCGGACCGATTTGCCTTCCAACTATCGCTTCGCTGAAATCAGTGTTGAATTACTCCCGGCATAATTACATGTACTTCTGTGCAAAAGACGACTTTTCCGGTCATCATAGCTTTGCCAGCACGTACGATCAGCATTTACTGAATGCAAGGAGGTTCCAGAAAGCCCTTGATAAGCGCGGGATTCGATCATAGCAGATTTTTTTTCGGGAAACAAAAAGTAATTTTAATTTCGCGATTCATTCGCATCCCGATACTTCGGGAGTCAATACGAACACACATGCAAAAAATTAAATTCGGAACAGACGGATGGCGCGCCATCATTGCTAAAGATTTTACCGTTGAAAACGTAGCCCGCGTTGCCGAGGCAACAGCGAACTGGTTACTGAAGCAAAAAAACAATCCTTCTGTGATGGTTGGTCACGATTGTCGTTTCGCAGGACAGCTGTTTGCAGAAACGGTTGCAAAAGTAATGGGAGCAAAGGGCATCAAAACATTTCTTGCAGACGGATTTGTTTCCACTCCGATGATCTCAATGGGAACGTTGGAGAATAAATGTGATGTAGGAATTATTATCACAGCCAGTCACAATCCCCCTTCATACAATGGTTTTAAACTGAAAGGCTCATACGGTGGACCATTAACTCCTTCCAAGGTCCAGGAAATTGAAGACATCATCGCTGATAAATCCACCGTGAATACAGAAGTAATTTCATTGAAAGAACTTGAAGAGAAAAAATTACTTGAATGGATTGACCTCGAAACGGTCTATGTGAAACACGTTGAAAAGAATTTTGACATTGATGCTATAAGGAAATCGAAATTGAATTTTGCCTATGATGCAATGTATGGTTCAGGGCAGAATGTAATCAAGCGACTCTTTCCTGATATTACTATGTTGCATTGTGATTATAATCCGGGTTTCCACGGACAAGCTCCTGAACCGATTCATAAGAACCTGATTGAGTTTTCAGAGTTGATTAAGAAAAGCGGGAAGAT
>JAYTXY010000018.1:0-15540 GCA_043742705.1 Bacteroidota bacterium | reverse complement strand
GTTTGTTTTCATGTCTTTTGTGATTTAATGGTTTAACATAACATATGCTGATAGCAGAAACTCTATAACGTAATTCCAAATTTCTTCCTAAAGATAATTTTATTTTTAATATCCTATAATAGTATATAAAAAAAGTCAGGCAGCAACATTTCTGCTCTGCCTGAGCCTTCACAATCCTAATGTCTAACTTCTCAGTTCTAATATCTAAAATCTGACTTAAACATGTCCTTGCGCAATCATGGCATCGGCTACCTTTACAAAACCACCGATGTTGGCGCCTTTCACGTAATTAATAAATCCCTGTTCTTTTCCGTATTGCTGGCATGTAGCATGGATATTTTTCATAATTCCATGAAGCCGCTGATCAACTTCTTCACGTGTCCAGGAAAGACGCAGTGAGTTCTGGCTCATCTCCAGTCCGCTTACTGCAACACCACCTGCATTGGATGCTTTACCCGGAGCAAACAAAATTCCTTCTTTCAGAAATACTTCAATAGCTTCCGGAGTGGAGGGCATGTTGGCGCCTTCGGCTACAGCGATACATCCGTTTTTTGCCAGAGCTTTTGCATCGTCACCGTTCAGTTCATTTTGTGTTGCACATGGTAAAGCCACATCACACTTCACATGCCACGGAGTTTGTCCTTCGACAAATTCCGCAGTGAATTTTTTCGCATACTCTTTTATCCGTCCGCGTTTTTCATTCTTCAGATCCATGATGTATTCCAGTTTTTTCTGATCGATGCCGTCTTTATCGTAGATGTATCCGTCAGAATCACTCATCGTAATTACTTTTCCGCCCAGGTGAATTACTTTCTCAGCAGCGTACTGCGACACATTTCCGGAGCCGCTAAGCGTAACCAGCTTTCCTTTCATGGTTTGTTTTTTTGTCGCCAGCATTTCCTGCGTAAAGTAAACGCAACCATATCCTGTTGCTTCAGGACGAATTAAACTTCCCCCAAACTGAATTCCTTTTCCTGTGAGAACGCCTGTGAACTCTGTACTCAAACGCTTGTATTGTCCAAAGAGGAAACCAACCTCACGTCCGCCAACACCAATGTCACCGGCAGGAACATCAATGTCTGCGCCAATGTGACGAAATAATTCTGTCATAAAACTCTGGCAGAAATGCATCACTTCATTATCTGATTTTCCTTTCGGATCGAAATCGCTGCCGCCTTTTCCTCCGCCCATAGGAAGTGATGTGAGTGAATTTTTAAACACCTGTTCGAAGGCGAGAAATTTTAAAATGCCGAGATACACGGTAGGATGAAAACGCAATCCACCTTTGTAAGGACCAATGGCGCTATTCATCTGGATACGAAATCCGCGGTTGATCTGAAACTCACCTTTGTCATCAATCCATGGAACACGAAACATCACCACGCGCTCGGGTTCGGTAATTCTCTCAAGTACTTTTGTAGTTTTGTATTTCGGATGTTCATCCATGAATGGAATGACTGATTCAGCCACTTCATGCACAGCCTGGTGATATTCTTTTTCACCCGGATTTTTTGCCTTGATCTTTTGCATGAATGCATCAATCTCTGCCAAATGTTTGCTCATAGAAAGTTGGTTTGGTTAAGGGAGACGAATGTAAAAAAATAATACAGTATCTACGAATTACGAATTAATACGAATGTACAAATCAAGATTTAATTACAAATTTATCTCAATTTAGAACTGGTTTTAAAGTGATTCATCTCCAATAAATAGAAATAAAAAGCAATAAAAAAGGGAACCCTTTCAGATTCCCTTCTCTATTTTGACTTTTGATTTTTATCTCTTGCGTCTTACTTTTTCTCGTCTTTCACTTCTTCGAAATCAACATCAGTTACATTACCTTCAGCATTTGCCTGTTCACCACCTTCAGCGTTCGGATCTGCAGTAGTCGACTGCTGAGCATTCTGTGTGGCTTTGTACATCTCTTCAGAAGCAGCTTGCCATGCAGTGTTCAATGAAGCGAGACTGGTGTCGATTGCTGCCATGTCTCTGTTCTTGTGAGCATCTTTCAGATCTGACAATGCTTTCTGAATGGCTTCTTTCTTATCAGCAGAAAGTTTGTCGCCATACTCTTTCAGTTGCTTTTCAGTCTGGAAGATTAATGCATCAGCCTGGTTTACTTTCTCAACTTCTTCTTTTGCCTTACGGTCAGCTTCAGCGTTTTCTTCAGCTTCAGCTTTCATTTTTTTGATGTCAGCATCGCTCAATCCTGAAGAGGCTTCAATGCGGATGTTCTGTGATTTTCCTGTTGCTTTATCTTTTGCAGCTACATGCAGAATTCCGTTCGCGTCAATATCAAACGTCACTTCAATCTGCGGAATTCCTCTTGGTGATGGTGGAATTCCATCGAGGTGAAACCGTCCGATCGTTCTGTTGTCTTTTGCCATCGGGCGTTCTCCCTGGAGAATATGAATTTCAACAGATGGTTGATTATCACTTGCTGTTGAGAACGTCTCACTTTTCTTGGTAGGAATGGTTGTGTTTGCTTCAATCATTCGTGTGAAAACTCCGCCCATCGTTTCAATTCCCATAGAGAGTGGTGTTACATCAAGCAACAACACATCTTTCACTTCTCCTGTTAACACAGCACCTTGAATTGCTGCTCCTACTGCAACTACTTCATCGGGATTCACTCCTTTGTGAGGAGTTTTGCCGAAGAATTTTTCTACTAACGCTTGTATCGCAGGAATACGAGTAGATCCACCAACCAAAATAACTTCGTCAATCTGGCTTGGTTGCAAACCGGCATCTTCCAATGCTTTCTTGCAAGGAGTGAGTGTACGCTGAATCAGATCATCGCAGAGTTGTTCAAACTTCGCGCGAGTAAGTTTCTTAACTAAGTGTTTCGGAACACCGTCAACAGGCATGATGTAAGGAAGATTGATTTCAGTTTCCGTTGAACTTGATAATTCGATCTTCGCTTTTTCAGCAGCTTCTTTCAAACGCTGCAAAGCCATCGGATCTTTCTTCAAATCGAGTCCTTCGTCTTTTTTGAATTCATCAGCCAGCCAGTCAATCACTTTTTGATCGAAGTCATCACCGCCAAGATGTGTATCACCGTTGGTAGATTTTACTTCGAACACGCCATCACCTAATTCAAGTACGGAAATATCAAAAGTTCCTCCACCTAAATCGAAGACTGCTATTTTTTCATCCTTGTGTTTTTTATCAAGTCCGTATGCAAGCGATGCTGCTGTAGGTTCGTTGATGATACGTAACACTTTCAATCCTGCAATTTCACCGGCTTCTTTTGTAGCCTGGCGCTGTGAATCGTTGAAGTAAGCAGGAACTGTAATCACAGCTTCACTCACTTCATGACCGAGGTAATCTTCCGCAGTCTTTTTCATTTTCTGAAGAACCAGCGCTGAAATTTCCTGTGGTGTATAATTGCGGTCGCCGATTTGAATACGCGGAGTATTGTTGTCGCCTTTCACAACGGTGTAAGGCATTCTTTCTTTTTCCTTTTGAATTCTGTCAAAAGTTTCGCCCATGAAACGCTTGATAGACGAAATGGTATTTTTAGGATTCGTTATCGCCTGGCGTTTTGCCGGATCACCAACTTTGCGTTCTCCGTTGTCAAGGAATGCAACAATGGATGGAGTTGTTCTGCGACCTTCGCTGTTCGGAATAACTACCGGTTCGTTGCCTTCCATGACTGCAACACAAGAATTGGTAGTTCCAAGGTCAATGCCTATGATTTTTCTCATTTTATTAAGTTATTAGATTTAGTTTTCGTGGTTAATTTCGGTTTCGGGATTGTCAACCATTATGCCACTGACATGGATGCCGTAAAATTGTCAGTTACTGATGGAGAGGGAATTATTCATCCTTAAAAGGTGTCAAACAGACATTCGATGTTATATATGACTACTTATTGAAAAGAATTTTCTTTGTGTAGACGCTAGTGTCGAAAGCATTACGCGAAGCATTATCCATACCGAGTGGATACGAAGTTGTAGTACGTCCGGTAAACAGACCAATTCCATTTTCAAGATTTGTATACAAAGGAAGATCCTGCACAATTCCATACGATGGCTGATTTAACTGAAGGTATGTATTCAGCTCTTCTGTACCGCCTGTAAAGATGAATTCAATTGGATTGACAGCATCGATGTATCTTTTAATAATATGTGTATCCGCAGGAGCAACTACGCTTCCAATAATACGGTAGAGATCTGGTCTGTAAATATGATCATAAGAAATGTTAGAAGGCGGAGTAGCGCCAACTACCTGGTCACCGAAATTCCAGTCTACATATTTTGGTGTGCTTACATTGGTTACCTGGTTCACTTCAGTATAATAAAAACGCAAAGTGAAGTTGTAAATCCATGCATACGATGTGGTGTTTATGTTAACCTCATACAAGCCACTTGGAGTAAACTTCATGGTGTCATTAAAAGGAGGATTCGCAAAATCAATGTTCCCGATAATTCTTGTTTGCGCTGTTGCTGTTAATCCGGTTGATTTGTTGTAAACGATCAGTTTGTAATTGCTGTTTGCGTTCGGAGAAAATACACCCTTGTAAAGTATCTCGCTTGGACTGTTAAAGATTCCCGGGTCTTTCAAATTCGTGTCGGTCCGTTGCAAGGTGAATGTCTGTGTGACAATTCCATTCTGAATCCGTTGAATTTTTACAACGAGCACATCACCGTAGTTGATGGAATCCTTTTGCTGTGCCATGATCAGTGAATTTCCTTCGCCAAGAAAAGCTCTGCTGATGCGGATGTACTGTGTTTTAACAGACGTGTCCTGATTCAATAGACCATAGATCACCATCGTTTCCTTGTAAGGTGCAATGGTGCTGAAGTCCGTTGAGCAAGCATAAAATAACAACGAAACACAGAGAAGGGAAAGGACAATAACTGTTTTTTTCATCCGGATAATTGGTGACTGATGATTACTAAATGGATATGAATTGGTTGAGGCTTCAAATCTAAAACTTTTATCCGTAAGAACGAACTATTTTGTAGTTTTGATGGATACGAATTACCAATCAATACGAATTTACGAATGGCGTTTTTCACCCTTCATTAATGGTTAATGGAACACGAGTTTTTCTCTAAACTTTGAACTATAAACTTTGAACTAATATGTCAACAGCCAGGAACGAAGAAAAAAAGATCACAACTAACACGCTTCAGGAAATGAAAAAGCGAGGAGAGAAGATAAGCATGCTTACATCGTATGATTTCTCTTTGGCTAAAATTCTCGATGCTGCTGGGATTGATGTATTGTTGGTTGGTGATTCAGCATCCAACGTGATGGCTGGTCATGAAACAACGCTTCCGATTACACTGGAGCAAATGATCTACCATGCTTCATCCGTAGTGAGAGCTGTAAAGCGTGCGCTGGTCGTGGTTGATCTTCCATTCGGTTCTTACCAGGGAAATTCGAAAGAGGCATTGAACTCAGCAATCCGCATTATGAAAGAATCCGGTGCGCATGCGGTAAAACTGGAAGGCGGACGTGAAGTGAAAGATTCAGTTGAGCGTATTCTCTCTGCAGGAGTACCAGTGATGGGACATCTCGGGTTAACGCCTCAGTCCATTTATAAATTCGGAACCTATGTAGTGCGCGCGAAAGAAGAAGAGGAGGCGAAAAAATTAATTGAAGACGCTCATATCTTACAGGAATCAGGATGCTTTGCCATTGTACTTGAAAAAATTCCTGCAAAGCTGGCAACAAAAGTTGCAAGTGAATTGCATATACCGATTATCGGAATAGGAGCAGGAGGAGGAGTTGACGGACAGGTTTTAGTCTTGCATGACATGCTTGGAATCACGCATGAATTTCATCCGAGATTTTTGAGAAGGTATCTGAATCTCTATGAAGACATCAAAGGCGCTACTGAAAAATACATCAGCGATGTGAAGTCGAAGGATTTTCCGAGTGATAAAGAGCAGTATTAAATTTGTTCGTTGGTTCACTGGTTCATTGGTAGTGAATCGGACGTTCTATGATTTTTTACCGATCAACTAATGAGCCAGTGAACTATTGAACCAATGAACCAATTAGAAATTTTATACGAAGACAACCACCTCATCGTCATCAACAAAAAAACGGGTGACATTGTACAGGGCGACAAAACCGGTGATAAAACGCTGGGTGATTTTGTAAAAGATTACCTCAAAGAAAAATATCAAAAGCCCGGTTCCGCTTTTCTTGGTGTGGTGCATCGCATCGATCGTCCTGTAAGCGGAGTGGTATTGTTTGCGCGAACCAGCAAAGCGTTGGAGCGGATGAACGAATTGTTTCGCGATAAGAAAGTTCAGAAGACGTATTGGGCTGTTGTAAAGAATGCTCCTCCTTCTGATTCCGGTTCGTTGATTCATTTTCTTAAAAAGGATGAGGCGAAAAATAAAAGCAAAGCTTTTGATAAAGAAGTTGCCGGTTCATTACGTTCCTGGCTTGATTATAAAGTGATCTGTAAGTCGGATAATTATTTTTTACTGGAGATTAATCCGCATACAGGGCGGCATCACCAAATCCGTGTGCAGCTTGCTGCCATGGGTTGCCCGATAAAAGGAGATGTGAAATATGGTTTCGACCGTACCAACGAAGATGGTTCCATTCATCTTCACGCGAGAAAAGTTGTATTTACTCATCCTGTAAAAAAAGAAGAGGTGTCTATTGTTGCTCCTGTGCCGGAGGAGAAATTGTGGAAATACTTTGAGAAGGAGATGAAGTGATGTAGTGACTAAATAATTAAGTAACTAAATATTTTTTTTTATCGCACTACGCATATCGCATTACGCAAATCGACTTTCACCTCCCCAAGTACTTATTCTTCACCTCATCAAAAGTCGGGAAGTCGTTGTAATGCCACATCGCTGTTACAGTTCCTTTTTTCAGCAGCATCAATCCCGGGTTTGAGCGGATCATCGTCTTCAAAGCAGTTTCATCGCAGGTGTAATATTCAAACATCGAGTTGTGTTCGTGACGGAACACATCTGTTTCTTTTGCTGCAGATCCGGTAAGGCCGATAAATTCAACGCCAGCTTTCTGGCACAACGCAACGAAGTCATTTATCTTGTTCTGCGCTTTCTCATCCGATTTTTTAATATCATAGGCAACAAGAAGAAAAACATTATCGAGACCAAGAACGTCTTGAGTTATTTCATTTCCATCCGAAGCAACAATTGAAAAATCATGAATGGCAGGATGATCGCCTTCGCGAATCACTTTATCTTTCCGGTCAATGAATTTGTACGTGCTGTCAATCGTTGTGAGTTGCTCTGAACTTAATTCCATCTGCTTTCCATCTTTTTCATAGATGAATACCATTGTAATGCTATCCTTGATGGCATTTGGCGGAAGTGTCATGCCGTCTTTAATATTTTTTCCAATTGCATAAGGACGGAAGTCAATCACGGGAAGATGACGGTAACAATACACGGAAAATGAAAACGAGGCAATGAATCCGGTATAAGAAAGATAAGTTGCAGCGCGTTCGCTTCCGATCGGAGATATTTCTTTTCTCTTGATGAAAATAAAGAGAATAAGTACAAGCAACACAATGTCTTTCATGAATGACTGAAACGGTTTCAGGTGAAGTGCATCTCCGAAACATCCGCAGTCTGTGACTTTGTTAAAGTACCAGGAATAGAAAGTCAACCAGGTAAAAAAGAGAATCATCAGCAGTAGCAACCAGGAAGTGGTATTCATTTTTGCGCCAAGCAACAAAGCAAATCCAAGTCCTATCTCTGCAGCACAGATAACAATAGCCAATGACAAAGCCAGCGGTCCCAGCCACGGCATGTGAAAGACTTCAAAATATTCTTTCAGTTTGTACGAAAACCCAAGTGGATCATTCGCTTTGATAAAACCTGAAATGATAAAAAGTATTCCTACAAGTACTCTGGAAATTTGGGCGATTATTTTCATAAGCTAGTTGGATGATTAGCAAATTTGATAATTAGCTGATTTGATAATTTGATAATTTGTTGATTGGTTGATTGGTTGATTGGTTGATTGGTTGATTGGTTGATTGGTTGATTGTGAAGATTCAGATATGGAAATGAAACATCAATGAATATTTACTTTATCACTCAGAAACTTTACAACTTAACAACCCAATCACTTAGTTAATTCGTCACTTAGTTACTTCGTCACTTCGTTACTTTCTTCAGTTTTTTTCTCCATTTTTAATAAGAGCAAACACCGCATAATTAGTGATGTCATAATAATTCGCATCAATTCCTTCGCTGATGAGAGTTTCACCTTTGTTGTCTTCAATTTGTTTGATCCGTAGAAGCTTCATTAGGATTAAATCCGTCATTGAACTCACGCGCATGTCGCGCCATGCTTCTCCGTAGTCATGGTTTTTATCTTCCATCAAACGCTTGGCTTCGTTCACGTGTTTGTTGAAGTGTTCCACCACTTCTTCTTCTGACATTTCAAGATTCGTTTCATTTCCCATTTCCAGCTGAATGAGTGCGATCACGCAGTAGTTGATGATGCCGATGAATTCTGAATCGATACCATCTTCCACACGTTGCTTCCCTTTTTCTTCAATACTTCGGATACGCTGGGCTTTGATAAAAATCTGGTCCGTGATGGAGCTCAATCGCAGAATTCTCCATGCAGTGCCGTAGTCTTTCATCTTTTTCAGAAAGATATCTTTGCAGCGGGATATGATTGTATCAAATTGTCTTGACGTCTTGTTGATCATTACCTCCATTTAGTTCAAATAAATTCTATACTTGTGATCGTTTTATACCAATGAAAATCGCTGGCGAAGATACATTTTTTAAGATGAAGAAGCTGATCAATATTAACGGAACTCCTGTTGATTTTTCAACACCAAAGGTGATGGGAATTTTGAATGTCACGCCTGATTCTTTTTATGACGGAGGAAAATACACGGAAGAAACCGAACTTCTCAAGCATGCAGAAAAAATGATCGAAGATGGCGCTGCGATTCTTGACCTTGGCGCACAGTCAACCCGTCCGAATGCAACTCTCGTCAGTGCTGATGAGGAATGGAAAAGACTGGAACCGGGATTGAAAAAAATCCGGAAGGAATTTCCTTCAATAATTATTTCTGTGGATACGTTTTACGGAAATGTCGCTGAGAATGCAGTTGACTTCGGAGCAAACATTGTCAACGACATTTCCGGCGGAACGATGGACGAAAAGATGTTTGACACAATTGCTAAACTAAAAGTTCCTTATGTAATGATGCATATGCAAGGCACTCCGCAAACAATGCAAAAGGATCCGCAGTATAAGAATGTCACAACAGAAGCGATAAGTTATTTTGCTGAACGTATTCAGAAATTGATTTCGTTTGGTGTGAAGGATATTATTGTTGATCCGGGTTTTGGCTTTGGGAAAACGACAGAACATAATTATGAACTGCTGAAGAACCTGGATTTGTTTCGTGCATTGGAAAGGCCAATCCTGGTTGGACTTTCAAGAAAATCGATGATCAATAAAGTGTTGAATTGTAAAGCAAGCCAAGCGTTAAACGGAACCACCGTTCTGAACACAATTGCATTGATGAACGGTGCAAATATTCTTCGTGTTCACGATGTGAAGGAAGCGGTTGAAGTTGTAAAACTTGTATCTTGCGTATGAATAAGGTTTGCAATTTGCAAGCGATTGCCAATTGCAAACTGTCAACTGCGAACTAGCGATATCGATCAGAATCTTTAACTACACAGCGTAATGGACATTTTTCATATCGGTTTTCTTACCATCAGGCTGATTGATCTCGTTGATATTTTCATCGTTGCTTTTCTGTTGTACAAATTATATAACCTCCTTCGAGGTGGAGTTGCCATCAACATTTTTATTGGATTGCTTACCGTGTATGCACTGTATTGGATTTGCGTAAAAATTCTTCACATGCAATTGATCGGAACGATACTCGGGCAATTCATCAGTCTCGGCTTTATCGCTTTGATTATTGTATTTCAACAGGAAGTAAGGCGTTTCCTGATTGTACTCGGAACAAACAGTTTTATTGCACGCAATCCTTTCACGAAACAAATTCTTCCGTGGAACTGGCAGACGGAAAAAAAATCACCATTAAATATTTCTGCCATTGTAAATGCATGTCGCCAAATGTCCAAAGAGCGAACGGGAGCCATCATTGTTCTTGCGAAATCATCGGAGCTGAAATATTTTTCGAACACCGGAGACATGATGGAAGCAGAGATTTCACAGCGTCTTATCGAAAATATTTTTTTTAAAAACAGTCCAATGCATGACGGAGCCATCATCATCGTGAACAACAAAATAAAAGCCGCCCGTTGTGTGTTGCCCGTTACTGAAAACGTGGAACTTCCGGGTCATCTCGGCATGCGACATCGCGCAGCTATAGGAATTACGGAGCAAAGCGATGCCATTGCCATTGTAGTTTCGGAAGAGACCGGAGAAATTTCAATTTCGCAGGAAGGTCAGATCAGGATCGGAATTTCTTCCGAGGAACTTGAGAAAAAGTTGTTCGAGGAATTTAAGGCTTAGCTATATTAGTTGATTGAGTTGACTTAGTTAATTAAGTAGACTAAGTTGATCAAATTAAAGAGGCTTCTCCAATCAACTAATAACTTAATCAACTAATAACCTAATCAACTTCTTTATTAAAAGTAATTCCTTGACTTCTTTTTTTATTTATTTGTTAATTGCTTCCACGATCTCCTGCGTTTGCAAGGCTATCATTTTTAGCTTCAAACATCCTGATCAGTTGCTCATCAGTCAAACCCATGTTCAATTGTTCAAGTGAAGCTTTCGCGGAAGCAGCTAATTGATGGTTCGGATATTTCTGTAAAAATTCTGAGTAAAACATTTTTGCATTTTCGACATCGTGAAGATTGGTGTCGTAAATGAATCCCTGGAGAAACAAGCTGGCAGCTGCTTTCCGGTGGTCAGGATATTTTTTAAGAAACTGTGCGTACAAATCAATTGCTTCTTTGAATTTTCCTGTTCCTGTTGAAAGGTCAGCGGCTTTGAAAAGATACATTGCAGCGAGCGTATCATCAGGGTATTTTTCAACATACTCCTTATATGACTTCAATATTTCATCAGCGATAGCAGGATTGAAAACATTGGTTGAATCAGCAAAGAGTTTTTTCTCGTTGACGGCAATGCTCTCGCTTAATTTTTCTTTTCCTGATTTGCAGGAATAAACAAACAGGCTTAAAAGGATCAGGCTGTATAAATTAATTTTATTTTTCATCATCACGTTCAACTTAAAACCCTGAAGGGATTGGTTACTTTCCTTTTAAAGAAAATTTCATCTTGTAATCCACGTCCACATTGCCTTTGGAGATATCAAGGAGTTTGTTTTTTATCAGACGTTTTCTCAGAGGAGAAATCCGTTCCACAAATAAAATTCCTTCTATGTGATCGTATTCATGCTGGATAATCCGCGCAGCAAGACCGTTGTACGTTTCTTTTTTGAAATTCCATTCCTGGTCGTAATATTCGATATACAATGTCTCTTTTCGCTGCACATCTTCACGCACATTCGGAATGCTTAAACATCCTTCGTTGAATTTCCAGAGTTCGCCTTCTTCTTCTTTGATGATTGGATTAATGAAAACCTGTTTGAAATCTTTTACTTCTTCCTCCTCGAAAGGTGAAGCGTCAACCACGAACAATCGAATGGAAAGTCCAACCTGCGGAGCAGCAAGTCCGACACCTTTGGCACCATGCATCGTTTCATACATATTTGCAATGACTTCGTCCAGCTTCGGATAATCTTTTGGAATATCGGAAGCGCGTTTCTTTAAAACAGGGTCTCCGTATGCTACGATGGGTAACTTCATACTCTTATTAAATCAGCTACTTATTTTATATACAGTCTACTGTCGACCGTGGACTGTCGACAGACATCATTTCTTCTTTTGTCTGCTTTCCATTGATCTTCGACTCTCCATAAACGATTGCAAAATAATAATTGCGCTAGTCATGTCAATCAGTTCTTTGTTTTGCCTGTCTTTCTTTTTTACTCCGCTGTCAAGGAGCGCCTGTGATGCCATCATGGAAGTGAATCGTTCATCGAAACGTTCCACCGGAATTCCGGGGAAGTTTTTCTTCAGTTGAACGATGAACGGATCAATTTGTGCTTTAATCTCCGAATCAGTGTTGTCCATTTGCTTGGGTTCTCCGACAACAAAGAGTTCCACGTCCTCTTTCGATACATAATTCTTCAGGTAGTTGATCACATCTTTTGAATGAACAGTGTCCAAACCTGTCGCAATGATCTGGTTGGTGTCAGTTATGGCCAATCCAACGCGTTTTCTTCCGTAATCTATTGCAAGAATTCTCGACATCTGCCGCAAAGATAAATTAAGTTTAAGGTTAAAAGTTTAAGGTTAAAAGTTTTTCTTTGCTGAATATTTGAAAGCCATGAAAGAAATTATTGAATCTGCCTGGAAGGACCGCGAATTACTGAAAGAAAGCAAAACTCAGAATACGATTCGTGAGGTAATTGATTTGCTGGACACCGGAAAACTGCGTGTCGCTGAACCGTCAGATTCAGGCTGGAAGGTAAATGACTGGGTTAAGAAAGCTGTCATTCTGTATTTCCCGATTCAGCAAATGGAAACGCTGCAAGCCGGACCGTTGGAGTTTCACGATAAGATGAAATTGAAATCGAATTATGCAGCGCTTGGCGTTCGCGTTGTTCCGCATGGAATTGCGCGATACGGTAGTTATCTTGCAAAAGGAGTGATTTTGATGCCATCATATGTAAACATCGGTGCATATGTGGATGAAGGAACTATGGTGGATACGTGGGCAACGGTAGGTTCCTGCGCGCAAATTGGAAAACATGTTCACCTGAGTGGTGGTGTTGGAATAGGAGGAGTGCTTGAACCGGTTCAGGCAGCACCTGTGATTATAGAAGATAATTGTTTCATTGGTTCGCGTTGTATTGTGGTGGAAGGAGTTCGTGTTGAGAAAGAAGCTGTACTTGGTGCGAATGTCGTACTCACCATGTCAACAAAAATTATTGACGTGACTGAAAGCGAACCGAAAGAGTACAAAGGTGTTGTACCTTCACGGTCCGTGGTAATTCCCGGATCTTATTCAAAAAAATTTCCTGCCGGAGAATACCAGGTTCCATGCGCGTTGATCATTGGTAAAAGAAAAGAAAGCACCGACCTTAAGACTTCCTTGAATGACGTGTTGAGAGAACACAGCGTTGCTGTGTAATAAATTTATTTCATTGAAAAAGTTTTTAATCATCCAGACAGCTTTTATTGGCGATGTAATTCTTGCTACATCCATTGCGGAGAAATTGCATCAGCATTTTCCGGACGCTTCCATTGATTTTTTATTGAGGAAAGGAAATGAAAGTCTGCTGGAGAATCATCCTTTTATTCACGAAGTAATTGTATGGAACAAGAAGCAAAATAAGTTATCTAATCTTTTAAAGATCATTTCCAACATAAGAAAAAGCAGGTACGATGCTGTAATCAATCTTCATCGCTTCACCAGTTCCGGATTGATAACGGCTTTATCAGGAGCAAAAGAAAAAATCGGTTTTGATAAAAATCCATTTTCATTTCTCCTGACTAAAAAAGTTCATCACGAAATCGGAAACGCAAAACACGAGATCGAAAGAAATCATGAATTGATAGCAGAGTTAACGGATGCTTTTGTTTCAAAGCCAAAATTGTACCCATCTGTAAATCATTTTTCTATAGCTGAGAATTTAGAATCAAGAATCAAGAATCAAGAATCAGAACAAACGGATGTCGCAAATCGCAATACGCAAATCGCAAGTCGATATATCTGCATCGCTCCAACTTCCGTCTGGTTCACGAAACAATTTCCAAAAGAGAAATGGATTGAGCTTATCAATCTTCTTCCTGAAGACATCATTGTTTATTTACTGGGTTCAAAGAGTGATGTGGCAATTTGCGAAGCCATCCAATCAAAAATCAAAAATCAAAAATCAAAAATCCGCAACGTAGCAGGACAACTCTCCTTCCTCGAATCCGCAGCATTGATGAAAGGTGCGAAGATGAATTATGTGAATGATTCAGCACCGATGCACATTGCGTCTGCGATGAATGCTCCTGTAACAGCCGTCTTTTGCTCTACGATTCCTGCATTTGGTTTCGGTCCGTTAAGTGATCAGTCAAAAATTGTTGAAACAAAAGTAACATTGGATTGTCGCCCTTGCGGATTGCATGGTTTCAAAACTTGTCCAAAGGGACATTTCAACTGTGCGCTGACAATAGAAATGGGGGATGTTGTTTGAAAATAATTTCCACAGTCCACGGTCGACCGTGGACGAAAATGAACTTTAACGAATGGATGAACTATCAAATGAAATAAATAAATGCATTGATGTCTTAAAGAATGGCGGAACTATCCTTTATCCAACAGATACTATCTGGGGAATTGGTTGCGATGCAACGAATGAAGAAGCTGTTGCAAAGATTTTCAAATTGAAGAAAAGAACGGATTCGAAAAGCATGATCATTCTTCTTGATAATGAAGCGAAACTTCAGTCGTATGTGCAGGAAATTCCTGACGTTGCCTGGGATTTAATCGAACTCACAGAAAGGCCGCTGACTATTATTTATGATCATGCAAAGAACCTTGCAAAGAATGTCATTGCTGAAGATGGTTCGATCGGAATACGTGTTACTCGAGATGAGTTTTGTAAAAATTTGATTGGAAAATTTCGAAAACCGATTGTTTCAACGTCTGCCAACATCAGTGGAAATGAGCCACCACAAAGCTTTTCAGATATTGATGAAGATATTATTAATGGAGTGGATTATGTAGTAAATTTGCGACAGAATGAGTATTGTGAATCGCAACCTTCTACGGTTATTAAGTTGGGTTCAGGCGGACAGATAAGGATTTTGAGAAAGTGAGAAAGTGAGAATCGACCGATGAACCAGTGAACTAATGAACCAATGAACCAATGAACTACTGAACCATTGAACTATTGAACCAGTGAAGAAGCACATCCAACATCCAATTTTCAAAATCATCGCGCATGAAGCAGCAACGATGGATGCGGAAGCATTTGTGGTGGGTGGATATGTGCGTGATATTTTCCTGAAACGGGAATCGAAGGATATCGATGTAGTTGTTCTCGGCAGCGGAATTGAACTGGCAAAACATGTGGCGAAAAAACTGGGAGATGCCGTCCACGTAAATTACTTTCAGAATTTCGGAACTGCAATGATTCATTACGAAGATCTCGAAATAGAATTTGTAGGCGCACGTAAGGAATCTTACAGACGCGATTCACGCAAGCCAATCGTTGAAACAGGATCACTTGAAGATGATCAGAAGAGAAGAGACTTTACCATCAATGCCATGGCAATTCATCTCACTGAGAAAAATTTTGGTGACCTCGTTGATCCGTTCAACGGTGTGCAGGATCTTCATGATAAAATAATCCGCACTCCGTTGGATCCTGACATTACTTTTTCCGATGATCCGCTTCGTATGATGCGCGCAATCAGGTTTGCTTCCCAGTTTCATTTTACCATTGAGGCAAGAGCGTTGAAGGCGATCGCTAAGAATAAAGAGCGGATTTCAATTGTGTCTATTGAGCGAGTC
>JAYTXY010000017.1:0-16225 GCA_043742705.1 Bacteroidota bacterium | reverse complement strand
GTGAAATAAAGTTTTTCGATTTCCTTTTCCTTGTATGGCATGTAGAGAGTGAATTAGAGACAGCACGAATATACTAATAGATTCATTCGTTAAACCTAACTAAGTGATTAAGTTATCAGCCATATCCGGTTAATTACCAGACAGTCATGGACATCATCAAACAACACAAAAAAGGAATCATCAGTCAAACGACTGTCCTGCTTTAGAAGAAAGCTCAAGCATTTTTGCGTACTCGTCAGGAGTAAGATCGTTGTAATAAAAGTTAACAGGATTCAGCGGAGTTCCGTTCTTTCTCACTTCATAATGCAAATGCGGAC
Source organism: Bacteroidota bacterium (assembly GCA_043742705.1). GTDB lineage: Bacteria > Bacteroidota > Bacteroidia > AKYH767-A > 2013-40CM-41-45 > JAPLDA01. Next base: position 15,908 of record JAYTXY010000017.1, on the reverse strand, counting down.
CTGTAGAAGTTCCTGAATTACCGACATAGCCGATCAAATCACCGCGCATCATTCTCTGTCCGGGCTTGGCTATAATCTTACTCATATGCGCATAAACTGACTCGTACCCGTATCCGTGGTTGATGATAACATTGTTACCAAGTCCTCGTCCGTCAAATTCAATTTTTTCCACAACACCATTTCCGGTTGAGTGTATTTCAGTTCCGATCGGTGCGGTAAAATCCATCCCCGCATGAAATTTTTCCGTCTTATAGATCGGGTGAATACGCCATCCATATCCGCTTGCCATGTGTTTGAGATCCTTGTTCGCCACGGGCTGAATGGCTGGGATAGCCGAAAGCATGGCGGTTTTATTCTTCACCAAATCAAAAACCTCATCAAACGATTTCGACTGAACATACAATTGCTTTGAAAGCTTGTCCATCTTCTTGGTCACATCAACGAGAAGATCAGCATTGTAATAATCGCTTAACCGTTTGTAACGATCCACTCCACCATATCCGGCTTCGCGAATGCTGGACGGAATCGGATCTGCTTCAAAGATGACACGGTAAATTGTATTGTCGCGTTCCTGTATGTCCCTTAGCACAGTCTCAACCTGACCTGCACGTTGCTTTAATATTTCAAGCTGAAGTGAAGTTTCTTCGAGGTCTCTTTTCAACTGCTTTTCCTTCGGAGAATCAAAGAAGTTGTACGCAATCAAAACGATCACAGAAGCAAATACAGTAGCCGTTGCCAGAAAGCCGGAAGCGCGCAGCAGCTTCTTTTTCCAGTTGACAACAACCTTCTCGTATTTCAACGAATGCGTATTGAAATAGTATTTTACTTTAGGCATTTTGATTTATCTTCGTCTCCGTGAATTTTCGTCAAAAATAGAATTATAATCGATATGTGAAATGAGGGTTTAAGTTAAGGTAGTTTAACGTTTCAGACTGAATTTGTTTCAGATTTCGAAACAACCAATCCGCAATCATAAATTCCCAATCCGAAATTTAAAAATGACTTCTTCTGAAACAAGAAAAACTTTTCTCGATTTTTTCAAAAGTAAAAATCACGTCATCGTTTCATCCGCTCCGATGGTGGTCAAGAATGATCCAACGCTGATGTTCATCAATAGCGGCATGGCTCCATTCAAAGATATTTTCCTTGGTAATCAGCCGGTGAAATATCCGCGCATCGCTGACACACAAAAATGTCTGCGCGTTTCAGGAAAACACAATGACCTGGAAGAAGTCGGTATTGATACGTATCACCATACGATGTTTGAAATGCTCGGTAACTGGAGCTTTGGTGATTACTTCAAGAAAGAAGCCATTGCATGGAGCTGGGAATTGCTGACTGAAGTTTACAAACTTCCTAAAGACAGGTTGTACGTTACCGTATTTGAAGGTGATTCAAAAGAAAAACTTGCCTTCGACCAGGACAGTTATGATTACTGGAAAAAATATATTGCTGAAGACCGAATTTTAAGGGGAAATAAAAAAGATAACTTCTGGGAGATGGGCGACCAGGGGCCGTGCGGACCTTGTTCGGAGATTCATGTCGATTTACGCAGTGATGATGAACGCAAAAAAGCAGATGGAAAAAACATTGTGAATGCTGGTCATCCGCAAGTCGTGGAAATCTGGAACAACGTGTTCATGGAATTCAACCGCAAAGCAGATGGCTCGCTTGAACCGCTTCCTGCCAAACATGTTGATACCGGAATGGGCTTCGAACGTTTATGCATGGCATTGCAAGGAAAGGTTTCGAATTATGACACAGATGTTTTTCAACCGTTGATTCAATTCATCGGAACACATTCAGGAATTAAATACGGCTCGAATGAAAAATCTGACATTGCAATGCGTGTGATGTCCGATCACATTCGTGCTATCACGTGTGCCATTGCAGACGGACAACTTCCTTCCAACAACAAAGCTGGTTATGTGATCCGCAGGATTTTGAGGCGTGCTGTTCGTTACGGATTTACGTTTTTGAATTTCAAAGAACCGTTCTTGAATAAACTGGTTCCGATTCTTGCTGAACAATTCAAGGATGTATTTCCTGAAATTAAATCGCAGCAGGATTTTATTATCCGTGTGATTGCAGAAGAAGAAAATTCTTTTTTGAGAACACTTGAAAACGGAATAAAAAAGTTTGAAGAAAATAAAGGCAAAAACATTCCCAGAGAATTTGCTTTCGAACTCTACGACACATTCGGATTCCCGATTGACCTTACTCAATTAATGGCACGAGAGACCGGAATTGAAGTTGATATGGATGGTTTCACCAAATGTCTTCAACAACAGAAGGAGCGTTCGCGCGCTGCTGCAGTCGTTGACACAGAAGACTGGATTCAGGTAGGATCAAACTCCCTCTCCTCAGGAGAGGGTTGGGGAGAGGCTTTTGTCGGTTATGATAATTTGGAAAGCGATTGCGAAATCATCAAATACAGAAAAGTAAAAGCGAAAGGAAAAGAGCAATATCAACTCGTTCTTTCACGAACACCATTTTATGCAGAGAGTGGCGGACAAGTTGGTGACACAGGATTTATTGAAGCTAGTGGAGAAAAAATTTCCATCACCGACACTCAAAAAGAAAATAACCTTATCATTCACTTTGCCGATAAACTTCCAAAAGACTTAACGGCAACATTTCATGCTATGGTGAAGAAAGACAGGAGAAGGTTGATCACGAGTAATCACTCAGCAACTCACCTGATGCATTCAGCATTGAAGAGAACACTTGGAACTCATGTCAACCAGAAAGGTTCATTGGTAAATGAGAACGTAACTCGTTTCGACTTTTCTCATTTTGCAAAAGTTACAGATGAAGAGTTAGCGAAGATCGAACACATGGTGAATGAAAAGGTTCGTGAGAATATTCTGCTCGATGAACGAAGAAATGTTCCGATCAAAGAAGCAACTGAAATGGGAGCCACTGCTTTGTTCGGTGAAAAGTATGGTGAGTTTGTTCGTGTCATTACGTTCGATCCTTCTTATTCAAGAGAGCTTTGCGGTGGAACGCATGTAAAATCGACAGGGGAAATAGAAAAATTTAAAATAGTTTCCGAATCCTCTGTTGCCGCGGGTGTCAGAAGAATTGAAGCGCTCACAGGAGTGTTGGTTGACAAATACAACGAGGAGCAAAACAAAAAACTTGAAGCTGCTGCAAATGCTCTGAGAGAAAAAGTTGAAGCATTGAAATCAAAAGCGCTGAATCTTTACCCGGGAATTGAAGGAAGGTCCGTTAAAGATTTTGAAAAAGATTTTGATTCAGGTGCACCTTTGCAGCTTCAGGAGGAAGCTCTGCAAAAGTTGATTGATAAGCTTACAAGCGAAGTTGCCCAAAAGATTAAGGCTGATCTGTTGCAAAAAATAAAAGCGGTGAATGGAGTGAACCTGATCGCCGAAAAAATTGATCTCAACAATGCTGATGCGATCAAGAATATTTCTTTCGAATTAAAAAATCAACTGACAGATTTATTTTTCCTGGCAGGAGCCGAGATTGATGGCAAAGCACATCTATCACTAATCATTAGTGACAATTTGGTAAAAGAGAAAAACCTGGATGCGACAAAAATCATTCGCGAGCTTGCAAAAGAAATACAAGGCGGTGGTGGCGGACAGGCTTTTTATGCAACTGCCGGAGGAAAGAATCCGGAAGGATTAAGCGCTGCGATTGAAAAAGGAAAAGCAATTCTGAATTAATAAAAGTTTCATTAAAAACAAACCATGTCATTCAGGAGGAATCCATTTCAAAATTAGTACAGGAGCTTATTCATAAATAGATACCTCCTGTATGACTGTCATTTTAAATTCCTCCAATAAAAAAAATTAAAAAAGTCAAATGAGAAAAAATCTATTGCAACCCGAAGTAAAAGAAGAAATTCTTTCCCGCATCAATAAACTCACACCTCAAACCCGAAATGAATGGGGAAAGATGAATGTGAACCAGATGCTTTACCACTCAGCAGCCGGATTCAAAATTGCATATGGTGAAATTCCAACAGCCGCAAGAGGAAATTGGGCGAAGAAACAACTGATGCGTTTTTTTATTTTAAAGACAGACATGCCAACACCAAAGGAAAAAGCTGAAACATTTCCTGAAATAAATACAGTCACACTTGGTATTAATCCGGCTGACTTTACTGCTGAACAAAGTAAGTTGGTTGACATGGTGAAAAATTTTCCTTCGAAATCTCTTCTCCCCGAAAGCGGATTATTAGGAAAAATGTCAAAGGAAAATTGGGCACGGCTTCACTACACGCATCTTGATCATCACCTGAAACAGTTTGGAGTGTGAGAATCAAGATGCAAGAATTAAGAGCCAGATTAAAGAGCTCCGATTCTAAGGTGTCTGAATGAAACCTTTCTCATAGAATCTAAGTTTACAAAGGTTAATCAACTGATCCATTCTAATTATGGAGCTAACTCATATTGACCTTATCAAGCTTCTGATATCACTTGCAATCGGAAGTGCAATCGGAGCCGAACGGGAATACCGTGGCAAGTCTGCGGGTCTTCGAACCATTATCCTGATTACTCTTGGCTCAACACTATTCACCATTTTTTCGGTTCAGATAGGAAGTCCGAATTCTGCTGACAGGATCGCAGCCAACATCGTTGTCGGAATCGGATTTCTTGGTGCAGGTGTTATCTTCAAGGGCGATGACAGGGTAACCGGTTTAACTACGGCCACCACGATATGGATTGCAGCAGCTTTAGGAATGGGAGTTGGTGCGGGTTACTATGAATTATGCGGAGTAGCGACAGGATTTGTTCTCATCGTTCTCTACGCATTCATGCGATGGGAACGTTTTATTGATTCAATGAGTCAGACTCGTAAATACAGGATTGTATGTCGTTACGAACAGGAAACGCTTCAGCATTACGAATTTCTTTTCAAGGAAATGAAATTGCAGGCATGGAAAGGTGCGCAGCGAAAAGTGGGCGATGAAATAAGCGGTAACTGGATGGTTCACGGCTCTGCGAAGAATCACCAAAAATTGATTGACGTGCTGCTGAAAGATGCGCGGATTAAGGAATTTGATTTTTAATCTCCGGCGGGTATTAAACAGATCCCGATACGCTTCGTCCAGATTCATCGGGAGGATCAATTCGACTAAGACTTTTGCTTCATGCTTCGCATTTGCAAAAATCAAGTCTCATTAATAAAACTCATATTCATACCTTGACCCGAAATGCTTGTCACGTCCGCCACGTGTAGTGTCCATTTCATAGGTTTGTTCAGCACTTACATTTCCTGCTTCATCGTATTCATATAGATTTTTCCGGAGCAACATTCCGTTTCCATCAAACATTTCATTGGTGATGCAGCGGTTGTTCTCATCGTAGCTGTAGCGAAAAGTCTTTGAAAAGAAATCCTTGTGCTGACGCTCAATCACATTTCCTCTTTCATCGTAAACAACAGTGACGCTTGAAATCAGTTTGCCTTCAGCGGTAGTCTGAATTGAAGAAGTTTCTTTTCCTTCTTCATTAAATTTAAGAACCGTCTTGGATGCAAGTGAACCATCGGGATTAAATTCACTATCGATGACGGTTTCCTTGTCAGGGTGCGAAAAGGTTCGATGCTCTTCTGTCTTGCCTTCTTTGTCCAGCTTTTTCTGCTCTACAAGACTTCCTTTATCATCATACATAAATGTTTCATGCGAGTGAAACTCTCCTTCTTCATCGTAATACTTCCTCTCCAGCAAATTGTCCTTGTCATCATACAAATACGTGGTACGTTCACCGGAATCGTCACCGTAATATTTAATTTCTTCAAGCAACTTTCCCTTATCATTCCGCTTCAGAACTCTTTTTTCCGTAACATCTTCTGCTGCATAAAGCAATGAATGCTCTGTCAACTTTCCGTGTGATTCATACTGATAAGAATTGCGTTCCTCCAATTGATTATTTTGATCGAACTTGGATTCCACGAGTACATTTCCTGCTGCATCCAATTCAATGACCGTTTCAAGAAATTCTTCATCCGCTTTCAACTCTGCGTTAGAAAAATTAAATGTTTTGTAATGCTGATTGAACCTTCTGACTGTTTTTATTGCTGCCATAACAGATTATTTTTCCTGTCCTGCAAAAAGCCGGACATCCTTATCAGTAATTTTCTTATCACAAAGAATCACGAGACGTTCCACTACATTTCTCAGTTCACGGATGTTTCCTGTCCAGTTGATCTTTTGCAATTCCTTTAAAGCCTCTGCGGTAAATGATTTCAATTGCATTCCATAATCTTCACAAATCTCTTTTACAAAACTTTCTGCAAGTATGGGAATGTCATCCTTTCGTTCGTTCAGTGACGGAACATGAATGACGATCACACTCAGGCGATGATAAAGATCTTCCCTGAAGTTGCCCTTTTCAATTTCCTTTTTCAAATCTTTGTTAGTTGCTGCTACTACACGCGGTGAAACAGAAATTTCTTTCTCTCCTCCTACCCTCGTAATTTTATTTTCCTGCAATGCCCGCAACACCTTTGCCTGTGCTGATAAACTCATGTCCCCAATCTCATCAAGGAAAAGTGTTCCACCATTCGCCAGTTCAAATTTTCCGAGACGTTGCTTGATTGCAGAAGTAAAGGCTCCTTTCTCATGACCAAACAATTCACTTTCGATCAACTCCGAAGGAATGGCTGCACAATTCACTTCCACCAGTTGTCCGGATGTACGACTGCTTTTCTCATGAATCCATCTGGCCACAAGTTCCTTCCCGGTTCCGTTACTTCCGGTGATTAACACACGTGCATCGGTTGGTGCAACACGGTCAATCATCTCCTTTATTTGTTTGATGGAAGGTGAATCACCGATCATATCGCGTGTCTTGAAGACTTTGCGCTTTAACACCTTTGTTTCCTGGACAAGTGAATTTCGATCGAGCGCATTTCTTAATGTCACCAGCAAACGATTCAAGTCAGGCGGCTTGCTGATGAAATCAAAAGCTCCTTTCCGGATTGCTTCAACGGCTGTTTCAATCGTACCGTGACCGCTGATCATCACAACAGGTAAATCAGGATTTATCTCCTGTAGTTTTGACAACACTTCGATGCCATCCATCTTCGGCATTTTGATATCGCAGAGCACGAGGTCAAAACCTCCGGCTTCCGCTTTCTTAATTCCCTCAGCGCCATCGCATGCTTCATCTACTTCAAATTTCTCATACGTGAGAATATCTTTCAGTGTATTGCGGATGGACTTCTCGTCATCAATGATTAATATTTTTGGCATAAAACTCTACGAATTACGAATTTTTACGAATGTACGAATACAGAAATTACCTGTAGCGAATTACGAATCGTGTACGAATGTACGAATAGGACGACTAGTTTTTAAAGCCAACATCTCATTCTCTCACTTTCTCTCTTCATACTTTCTTTTAACAACTTCCCAAAGCGCTCCTTCCTTCAGTGCATACTTTGACAAATGCATTTCATTGAGTGCGTATTTCTTCAGGATGAAATTGGTGTTGATGCTAGATAAAACGATCATGTCGACACGCATTTTCACCAATCCTTTTGCTTTCATTCTCATCTTAGTGGTTGACTGAAGCAACCACTGATGAATCAAATGATATTCTTTCAGATCAAACCGATAAAAAACTTTGTTCCTGATGAGATTCTTATTATGAAACCGGTAGCCAATCATTTCTGCAAGTGTATCGAAGGAGCCGGAAGAACCTACCAGTTTCCTCACCGGAAATTTCTTCATCGCCTTTTCCAGAGGTTGTAAAACATGGTCAAGGTATTTTTCAACTGCCTTGATTTCCCGGGGAAGAATCGGATCAGAAGGATTGAATTGCTCGAGCAGTCTTGCAGCTCCAATGTTGAAACTCTGCTTCCAATATATTTTCTTTTCATCAGCAATGATAAACTCTGTGCTGCCGCCACCAATGTCCATGATTAAAACAGGTTGCTTACTAAGATTCACGCACTGACGAACACCATAATAAATCAGCTTTGCTTCTTCATCACCGGAAATAATTTTTATTTCGATTCCGGTTAACTCCCTGATTTTTTCTGTGAATAATTTTCCATTCGTGCTGCTTCGTATCGCTGACGTTGCAAAGGCATAAATCAAATCTACACGATGTTCATCAGCGAGTTCTTTGAAATGAAGAATTGTTTTGATACCGCGATTGAAAGGCACATCTCCAATCTTGTTTCCGGTAAAACCACCTTGCCCGAGCTTTACAACAGCTCTTGTTTTAAATACTGTTGAAAAAGATTTATCCGGATTCGCATCAGCAATAAGAAGATGAAATGTATTCGTGCCGAGATCGAGGACAGCGAGACGCATAGTGGATTGAAGATTGAAGATTTAATATTGAAGATTGGGGCGCTTGAAAAACTTAACTACAATATTCAATATTAAATCTTCAATCTTCAATTTTTAGTTCTTGTACCTTATCCACTTCGCAAGTTCACGGTAACTTACTTTCTTACCGTACATCAGAATTCCGGTGCGATAAATTTTTGCTGCCAGCCAGGTTGTTGCAAGGAAACCGAGAATCAATAATCCCATCGACAAACCCACCTGCCAGTATGGAACTCCGAATGGAATACGGACCATCATTACAATTGGAGAAGTCAGTGGAATCATCGAAAACCAAAATGCAACGGATCCAGTCGGGTTGTTGATCACACTTATAGAAACAATGTAAGCGAGTATCAACGGAATTGTTACAGGCAGCATAAATTGCTGCGTATCAGTTTCCGAATCAACAGCAGAACCAATCGCAGCAAACAAAGCACTGTACAAAAGATATCCTGCAAGGAAATAAAAGATGAATGAGAAAATAATAACAGGAAAATCAATGCTATCAAGAATAAAGGAAAGCTTATTCGCAGGCATCGGTGGCATTTGCTGACCGGATTGTTGCGAAAGTTGGTCCATGCCCTGCATCCCCGGATTCACTTTTGCCATCTGTTCAATCTTCTCCTGGTCGGTTTTATCACCCATGAATTTCGCGGAAACAATTGAAATGACCGTTGTGGAAAGTATCACCCATAATAAAAATTGTGTCAGTCCAACCATAGCAATACCAATAATCTTTCCCATCATTAATTGAAAGGGTTTCACGGATGAAATAATAACTTCTACGATGCGGCTCATTTTTTCTTCCATCACTCCACGCATCACCATCGCACCGTAAATAAAAATAAACATATAGATCAATAAACCTGCTCCGAAGCCAATGCCAGTAATCAAACCTGAACTCGTTTCCTTATTCTCAAGATCGCGTGTTTGAATGTCAACATCGGTTTTAATTGCATTCAGCTTCTTCTCGTCAATTCCGGCTTCAACATATTTGGCTGCATTAATTTCCTTTTCAAGCGTGAATTTAATTTTTGAAACAATGTCAAGACTTGGTTGCGTTTCCGAATAAAGCGTTACTGATTTTTCCAGCAGACTCAATTTATCAATTGCGGGAATGTTCAGCACTCCAAAATAACCAAGATTTTTACTTTTCTTGCGAAGCGAATCCAGGTTTTCATTCACGTAAATGAATTCAATCCTCTCATCACTTTTGAATTTGTCAGTAAACAAGTTTGTATTATCAACCACAACAATGGTATGTTTTTCATTGTCGACTTTATTCAAAAGAAATGTCAGTGAAAAAATTCCGCCAATCAGCAGCGGACCTAAAATGGTCATGATGATGAACGATTTTTTACGGACGCGTGAAAGGTATTCGCGTTTGATGATGAGAAAAATTTTGTTCATTGAATAGTGAAGATTGAATATTGAAGATTTTTAAATCAGGCAAGAACAGCTTCTTCGCTTTGCCCTACTTTCTGGATAAAGATGTCATTCATACTCGGGATGATTTCCCGGAAACCAAGCAACTGAACATTGGGCAGAAGCGCATTTAGCAAATCATTTGGAGAGTGATTATTCAGCATCCTCACTTTTGCAACGCTGTGATCACCGTCTTCTTTCAGATCCAGCAATTCAAAACCTGTCCACAATGCATTCGTGAAACCGATTTTATTTCCCTGGTACTGTATTTCGTAGGTGCTACTTTTATATTGCTTACGAATATCTTTCACCGAGCCTTCCAGAATTTTTTTCGCACGGTTAATCAAAGCAATGTGGGTACAAAGCTCTTCCACGCTTTCCATTCTGTGTGTAGAGAGAACGATGGTAGTTCCCTTTTCTTTCAAAGTGAGCAATTCATTCTTGACAAGTTCTGCATTGATCGGATCAAAACCGGTAAATGGTTCATCAAGGATGAGAAATTTCGGTTCGTGAAGAATGGTGGTAATGAACTGCACTTTTTGCGCCATTCCCTTACTGAGTTCTTCAATTTTTTTCTTCCACCAACTCTGCATTTCAAATTTCTCAAACCAGAACTTCAATCGCTTCATTGCATCAGCACGGCTCAAGCCCTTTAGCTGTGCAAGGTACAAAGCCTGTTCTCCCACTTCCATCTTCTTGTAAAGTCCGCGCTCCTCGGGAAGATAACCCATCATGGCAATGTGATCAGCGTGGAGTGGTTTTCCTTCAAATAAAATCTGTCCGCTGTCGGGAGCAGTAATCTGCGTAATAGTTCGGATGAGAGAAGTCTTTCCGGCACCATTCGGACCAAGTAATCCGAACACGCTTTGCTGAGGCACGTTCATGCTTACATCGTCCAATGCAAGCTGTGATGCATATCTTTTGGTTACGTTCTGTATTGTTAAAATATCCATGGAGAAATTAAACGTTTAATTGAAAAAGAAGGAGTCAAACTTACTGGATTCAATGATGAATTACAACAGAAAACAATTTGATGATGTGCTGATTTGATGATGAATAACATTTGGTTTAAACTTAAAGCTTCCCGCTATTTTTTAATCGCCCCAAATTCACTTGCTTTGTCTAATGATTCGGATGCCGGGATTTATTTTTATAAGTTTGTTGATTTTGGCAAATTGTTGCTTTGCCCAGGAAACTACGCACCGTTTCTTCAATGACCTTAAGACTACTGAGAATCCTGGCTATTGGATGAACATTTCTACCAGAACGCAGGATCAAAAAGACACCATAAATTTTTTCTCTCTGACGAATGGTAAGAGTCCTTATGGAATAGGATTTGAATCTGAACTTCCAAGTGCCCTGAAGAAAAAAAATATTTACCTGTACATTAAAGCGCGATTAAAAATTTCTGATACAACTCAGAACATTCAGTTGGTCTCCAACCTGTTTTGTGGTGATTCAACAATCATCTGGAAGGGTGTGAACGTTGCAGCTAAATTCGGGAAGATGAATGAATGGATTGACGTTCATGATTCTCTTTTCATTCCATTAAGCTTACCTGCTGATGCAAAAATAAAAGTCTATGTATGGAACCAGGATGGCAAGTCAGAAGCAGGAATCGATGATCTCGACATTACCCTCTCCGTACTGAAAGTTCCTTCTTATCTGATTCATTGATGTTTGCAAATGAATAAATTAAAGTTCATACTTTTTTTTCTCTGGCTGGGAATGACTCAAGCTCGCGCTGAACAGAATTTTTCTTTCAAAGGAAATTTCTATTCTATATCGATTGATGAAAAAAATAATGCTGTCAACGTAAAGAGTGTCAGCGGTGAATCTATCCTTTCTGTTTCGAACTATTACCAGGAATTTTTTGAAGAAGGAAACTCAAAAAATACAATACGAGCAAAGATTAAGACTTTCAAATTGAGTTCTTCTAATCAAACAAAATCTGGATTAAAGGTTAGTTTGAAATATTCCACAGATGCAGCAGATGTTTTACTGATATTGGATTTGCAAAAAGAAAGTCCTGAAATTACTTTTTCTGCTGTCACCACTTACAAAAAGAATGTCAACGTGATTCGCGAAGCACTGCTACTTGATTTTGATGTTTCATTAAATGAAGTCTATAGAAAAAACCGGATCCTTGATACTACCGATTTCCAGGATGAATATTGGCTGGATAAAGAAGGAGTAAAATTCGGAACAGGAAAACAAAGTGCTTTCATTTATCATTCTGAAAAAATTTCATCGTTGCAGTTAAATACTCAGGCGAAAGAACTCATCGTAAATTTTGATTACTACATGGATCATCGCTTTCTGCATTTTCCATTTATTGAGGGAAAAGTAAATCAGAAATTAGATTTGTCTTGCAGCGTTTACAAAGCAGGAGAGCAAAAAGGAAATTCGTTTTCTCTTTTTGCAGGAATGGAAGCTCCTGTCATGCCACGACTAATGTTAAACCCAAATGGATTTCTGTCTGCTTATATTTTTACCGAACATGCTGACTGGAGCGACATCCGAACGCATCGCGCTGTCTATTTCGGCTCGGAAGATATTACAGATGCAAACAAAGCGACCGGCGGTTTTGTAAAAAATAAAATTCCGGTTACAAAAAGTGTTTTCTATGCAAACCCTGATCATGTAACGAACTCGCAATCCACCCATCCAAACATCTTCACATCTGAGATCGCTTCAATCAAAGAAACGGAAGGCTTCTTTGACTTTCTGAAACAACTGAATGAACGAGGTTATGATATCTGTCTTCACACACCGGATCAATTCACGTCAAAGAGACCGTTGCTTGAAGAAGCAATTTCATTTATGAAAAAGAATTTTAATTCGGTCAGCTGGATTGATCACGGATATGACAACGGTTCAAAAAATAATCGCGAAGCTTTTGTATGTGACGGACTTGATAAAACCTCTTCCTCGTATGCAAAAGATCTCTGGGAAAAATATGAAACAAAATTTTTTTGGAATACCTACCACGAAGATTTTGCAACGGAAGATTCGTTGCTGCTTTTTAATTCAAGTCAAGTGATTCCGTATGCGGGTTTTGGCGATGCAACACCAACTCCAAACTACTGGCAATATCCGACTATGACAGGAAATTTTTATTCCTGGTGCACACGAGACCTGCTGGAAATGCCTGATGTGAATTTGTGGAAGTATCATTTCAACACCGAACGATTGAATGATTTCGTAAATCTCCGGACGATAAAATTCAATCACTGTTATCCAGCAGGAGGAGTTTTGGAAAAAGGTTTCTGGAAATTGAACGATCAGAAAAAAATTGTGATTGAACCTGAATTTGAAAAGACATTGGAACGATTGGCAGCTTACCGCGATTCAGGATTGATCAACCTTTCAACTGTCAGAGACCTGATGAACTATTGGATCGACTGCGAGAAAATAAAATTCGATTATTTACAAGACGGAAAAATCAACATCACGAATCAAAACGATCATGATGTAAAAGGTTTGTCGCTAATAGCCAAAACAACAAGTGTATTACTGGACGGAAAAATTCCATCGAATAAAAAAGATGGAAGCGATCTTATCTTTTGGTTTGATCTGAAAGCAGGACGAACTGCAACGATTCAGTTTACCAACTGATTTTATGAGTGAAAAAATTCTCTCATTTTTTCATAAAAACTCTTGTCACCTTTTCCGGGATTCGGTTTAAAGTTGGGGGACGCTTTCAAATGCTCCAGTGTTTTTTTCTCTTCTGAAGATAAATGTTGCGGAGTCCATACGTTGATGTTCACAAGCAAATCTCCGCGACCATAACTATTTACAGATGGCAATCCTTTTCCTTTAAGGCGAAGAACTTTTCCGCCTTGTGTTCCGGCATCAATTTTAATTTTTGCTTTTCCTTCGATCGTTGGAATTTCAACGGATGTTCCCAACGCTGCATCTGCAAAGTTAACGTACAGATCGTGCAATAAATTACTTCCGTCACGTTGCAAATGCTCATGTTGAGCTTCTTCTATCACAATCAGTAAATCACCGGGAATACCTCCGCGCTCGGCAGCATTTCCTCTTCCGCTTACAGTCAGTTGCATGCCTTCACCAACGCCAGCAGGAATGTTGACGCTGATTACTTCTTCACCATGTTGAATTCCGCTTCCATGACAACTCTTGCATTTATTGGCGATTATTTGTCCTTCACCATTGCAAGTCGGACACGTTTGTGTCGTCCGCATCTGACCGATGAAAGTGTTGGTAACACGACTGACTTGTCCGCTTCCATGACAGGTAGCACACTTGTGAAAATCACTTCCACTCTGCGCACCTGATCCTTTACAGGATTGACAAGCGATGGCTTTGTTAACTTTTAATTTCTTCTCAACACCGTTTGCAATTTCTTCAAGCGTAAGTTTTACTTTGATGCGAAGATTCGTTCCGCGATTGACTGCTCTTCTGCCTCCACGCTGACCTCCTCCGCCAAAAAAACTTTCAAACGGACTTCCCTCGCCAAAAATATCTCCGAAGTGAGAAAAGATATCTTCCATGTTCATTCCACCTGCACCACCATATCCTGCGCCTCCTCCTCCAACTCCCTGGTGACCAAACTGATCGTAGCGTTGCTTTTTCTCGGGTGTGCTCAACACATCATATGCTTCCGCAGCTTCTTTGAACTTGTCTTCCGCTTCTTTGTTATCCGGATTTTTATCGGGATGATATTTCAATGCCATCTGCCGGTAAGCCTTTTTAATTTCAGCTTCCGTAGCGTTTTTTGAAACACCTAATACTTCGTAGTAATCTCTCTTTGCCATCAATTCAATTTGTAAATGCGCAAATGCGAAGATGTGCAGATGAGTACTTTTTCAATTTGCACATTTTCAAATCTGCTAATTTGCACATCAGTTTCCTACAATCACTTTCGCGTGACGAATAACTTTATCATTCAGGTAATATCCCTTTTCAACTTCATCCACAACTTTTCCTTTCATCTCTTCTGAAGAAGCCGGAACATTTGTAATCGCATCATGCAGATCCGGATCAAACGCTTTTCCAATCGATTCCATTGCCTTTAATCCTTTTGCTTCTGTAGTTGACTTTAGCTTATTGTAAATCAGGTTCAGTCCTTCCTTTACTGCTTCTGCATCGGCTGTTTCGTTCATTGCTTTGATTGCTCTTTCCATGTCATCCATCACAGGAAGAACCGAAAGAAAAACATCAGCGCCAGCCATCTTCGTCAGCTCAACACGATCGCGTGCTACACGTTTTTTGTAGTTTTCAAAATCAGAATACAAGCGTAAATATTTATCTCTTGCTTCAGATAATTCAGCTTCAATCTTCGCCAGTGGATTCGCCTCTTCTTTTTCTGCATCCGGTAAACCTTGTTCAGGTACCGTCACTTCTCCGTCAGCATTGCTTTCTGCATTCTCATTTTTTACTTCTTCCTGAACAGAATTATTTTCGTCTTCTTTTTTCATGTTTTTCTTTTTATTCAAAAAATTCAACTTCATAGTGCTTTGATCGTTTCTCAATGATTTTGCCACCAACGGTTTCAAAGCCAAATTGTCAGCGGATGTAAAATAAAAACAGCCCCGTTTACGGGACTGTTTCTCACAAAGCAAATAACTTCATTATTATTTTTTTACAAGTTTATCCAACGCGGCTTCCAACGCAGCTCCGCGAAGATTTCTTGCAACAACAATTCCTTTGGCATCAATGAGCCAGTTCACAGGAATTGACTGCACACCGTATAATTTTGCTGCTTCAGAATACCACCATTTTAAATCGCTGACGTGACTCGTCCAAACCAAACCGTCTTTATTGATGGCAGCTTTCCAGGAAGCCTGGTCACGATCGAGTGATACGCTGAATATGTCGAATCCTTTTCCGCTTTTGAACTGCATGTCTTTGTACTTGTTGTAGGCTTCTACCACGTTTGGGTTTTCCATCCTGCACGGACCACACCATGAAGCCCAGAAGTCGATCAGCACAACTTTCCCTCTAAGAGAAGATAATGCTAAATTTTTTCCGTCTGGAGTTGGTAGATTCACTTCAGGTGCACGATTGCCAATATCAAGGCCAACAGGGGGTTTTGGAACAGATGGTTTTTGTACGGAAGCTTGCTTTTTCTTTGGAGAAGTTTGTGCATTTAATAGCGTGAATGAAACAATACAAACAAACGCACTTAATGCGATACTTAATTTTT
>JAYTXY010000016.1:0-8310 GCA_043742705.1 Bacteroidota bacterium | reverse complement strand
ACAGTTTTCCTCCGTCTTCGATAAATTTCAGTTGTCCGCTTTCCTGGATAGGAAGAATATTCTCTTTCAGAAAACTCGCTTTCTCACGTGCATTCGGATGAACAGCCCAATTCCAATGTTTCTCACTGCTCCAATACGTTGCATTCTTAAAAGCGGGCTCATAGCCGGTTTTGTCTTTGTTCCATCTCACACTTCCACCGCAATGATCGAAATGAAGATGAGTTAGAAAAACATCTGTAATATCATCTTCAGTAAAACCGTGACTGTGCAACGATTTACTCAATGAAGCATCACCGTTAAGAAAATAGTGTGAGAAAAATTTTTCATCTTGCTTGTCACCAAGTCCGTTGTCAATTAAAACCAATCGGTTTCCTTCCTGAACAAGCAGGCAGCGCATCGCCCAATTGCACATGTTGTTGTCGTCTGCAGGATTGAGTTTATGCCAGATTGATTTCGGCACAACGCCAAACATGGCGCCTCCGTCAAGTTTGAAGTTTCCGGTGTTGATGGTGAAAAGGTTCATTAGTTTATTGGTTCAGTAGTTCATTTGTTCAATAGTTCATTGGTGAATGAGATATCTTCATTACTTAGTTAACTCATCACTTAGTTACTTTCTGGTGCAAAATAAAGAAAACCTTTGTTAGTAACCATGTGAATAGATGTTTGACTTAATTTACTAAACATGGTTTCTGCCATATATATTTACAAGTGAAAATTTCTCAACGATAAGAATCCGGATGGCTGAGCTTGAAACTCCAAACTCTAAACTTCACTTCATTGCTATTGGCGGTGCTGCGATGCACAACTTAGCAATAGCTCTTCATAAAAAAAGTTTTCAGGTCACAGGTTCTGATGATGAAATTATGGAACCTTCAAGATCGCGACTGAAAGCATTGAAACTCCTTCCTGAGAAGGAAGGTTGGTTTCCTGAAAAAATTACAAATGATCTTCAGGCTGTAATTCTCGGAATGCATGCACGAGCTGACAATCCTGAATTATTGAAAGCACAGGAACTTGGAATCAAAATTTATTCTTACCCTGAATATCTTTACGAGTTTTCAAAAAATAAAAAGCGTGTCGTGATCGGAGGAAGTCATGGCAAGACTTCGATTACTGCCATGATCATGCATGTATTGAAGCAATGCAATCTTGATTTCGATTACATGGTTGGCTCAAAGCTGGAAGGTTTTGATACAATGGTGAAGCTGACTGAAGAAGCATCTTGTATTATTCTCGAAGGAGATGAATACCTTGCTTCTCCCGTTGACAGAAGACCGAAGTTTCATTTGTACCATGCAGACATTGCTTTGCTGAGCGGAATTGCATGGGATCACATCAACGTGTTTCCGACTTTTGAAAATTACGTTGAGCAGTTTCAGATTTTCGTGGATCAGATTCCTGCCACGGGAACGTTGGTTTATTGTGAAATGGATGCCGAAGTAAAAAAAGTTGTAGAACTATCAGCAAGTAAATGCAAAAGGATCGCTTACGGAATTCCGGACTATAAAATTAAGAATGGTGTTACTTCTATTCATCTCCGGACTTATGACGCGGAACTCCAGACTGATTTGTCAATTTTCGGTGAGCACAACTTAATGAACCTTGAAGGAGCCAGGAATATTTGTAAGCTGCTTGATGTAAGTGATGAGAAGTTTTATTCTGCGATCGCTTCTTTCAAAGGAGCTGCACGAAGACTTGAACTCCTTGCGAAGAACGAAACTGTTTCTGTGTTCAAGGACTTTGCTCATTCTCCATCCAAGTTGCAGGCAACTACAGAAGCTGTGAAGCAACAATTTCCAGAGAGAAAGATAATCGCCTGCATGGAGCTTCACACATTCTCAAGCCTGAATGAAAATTTTCTTGATCAATACAAAGGTTCGATGGATAAAGCGGATGAAGCCATTGTATATTTTAATCCGCATACAATCGAGCACAAGAAATTAAAACCTATTACAGAGGAACAGGTGAAGCATTCATTTGGAAACAGCCGCATCAAAATATTTACTGTCTCTGATGAATTGGTTCATTATCTCGCCGGAATGAATCACCGGAATACGGTGGTGCTCATGATGAGTTCAGGGAATTTTGACGGAATGAATCTTGAGCAACTTGCACAAAATATTATTCAGAAGTCATTTACTGAAGCGTAATCTTTATATTTATATTTTTAACAGGAAGAAATTTTATGATCAGAAAATACTACATCTGTTTTGCAATGCTTGTTCTTATGCTTTCAGTTCATGCAAATGCTCAAACTACCATTGTAAGCTCAGGAGGAACGTTGAATGATAAGTTTAGCAAGAAGATTGGAAACCTCATGTTTTCAGCCAGCACTGTTAAGTTCGGTCGCATCAAAAACAATGTCACAAAAACGGATACGATCCGGATTTTAAATACAGGAGCTGCAGCCGTAAATATTTCGATTGGTAAATTTCCTGCTCATCTTAAGCTTGATTTGAAATCTTCTTCAGTTGCTCCCAACAGCGAAAGCTCAATTGTTGTTTCTTATGACGCTTTGAAGAAGAATGATTATGGTTTCGCGCTCGATCGTTTTGAATTAATTACGAACGATGTTGATCAGCCCAACAAAACATTATCAGTAACTGCAACCATCGAAGAAGCCTTTGCTCCGATCGCTGCGAATGATACCGTTCCTCCTGCAAAAGCAAGGTGGAAGGAAACCTCATTTGATTACGGAAACATCAAAGCCGGAGATAAAGTAGTGCATGAATTTGTAGTGTTTAATGATGGAAAAAAGGATCTGCTCATTCACAAGGTGAAGACTAACTGTGGTTGCCTTAAAGCAACTGTATCGAAATCTTTTGTTTCTCCGGGCGACAGCAGCATTGTTAAAGTTAATTTTGATTCAGTCGGCAAAGAAGGAAAGGATTCAAGGAAACTAAATGTTTATTTGAATGACTACCTCAAATCAGATGTGATCATTGAGATGAAAGGCGAAGTAACAAAGTAGTCAACGGCCAACTGTCGACAGTCGACTGTGGTCAGTGGACGAATTAAAAGAAACCAACATGAAAGAAATTACTCCGCTGGAATTGAAAAAGAAGTTTGATGACAAGGCAGACTTTCAACTGATTGATGTCCGCGAACAACATGAGTATGATCAGGTGAATCTGGGAGGAGAACTGATTCCTGTGGGATCAATTCTCGATGAAGTGGAAAAAATTTCCCTCGATAAAGATGTGGTTGTTTACTGTCGTTCCGGAAGCAGGAGCGGAGCTGTTATTCATGAATTGGAAAAGCGATTCGGTTTCTCCAACCTTTACAATCTAAAAGGCGGTATACTTGCTTACGGAAGAGAAGCAGATAATTCTTTACTTGCTCATTAAGATTGACACGGATTTATTATTACTTTTGTTTATGATTTGATGTACTGCGTTTTTATCCTCTGTTCATTAAAAGATCAAATCACATTTATTATTTTTAGTTTTTCTGAAAATGGATTTAATACATCAGTTGCTTGATTTTATTCTGCACATTGACAAACATCTTGTTGAAATTGTTAATGAGTACGATACAACCACCTATGCGATTCTTGCACTGATTATTTTTTGTGAGACCGGTTTGGTAGTAACTCCGTTTCTTCCGGGTGATTCTTTACTTTTTGCTGCAGGAGCAATTGCTGCAACAGGTTCATTGAGTATCTTACTGCTGATTGTAATCTTGCTTGCAGCTGCACTTATCGGAGATAATCTGAATTATTTCATCGGAAATTTTTTAGGCGACAAGATTATCAACGCAAAGAGAAAAATCATCAAGAAGGAATATCTTGACAAGACACATTTGTTCTATGAAAAGCATGGAGGAAAAACGGTGGTGATTGCACGCTTTATGCCGATCATGCGGACATTCGCTCCTTTTGTTGCAGGACTTGGAAGCATGACTTATAAAAGATTCTTGGGTTTCTGTGTACTTGGAAATATCTTGTGGATATGTAGTTTTTCCATTGCCGGATATGCTTTCGGGAACATTCCATTCGTAAAACAGAATTTTACATTCGTAGTATTTGGTATTATTATTCTTTCGCTGTTGCCTATGGTAATCGGAATAATCAGGCATAAGTACGTCACTAAAAAAACTGTTTAATTTTATTCATTCTTAAATTTAACTACCATGAGTGCTATCAGAAGATTCGGATTATTTGGTCATCCGCTCGCACACTCGTATTCAAAAAAATTTTTCACTGAGAAATTTCAACGTGAAGGTCGCACGGATTGTGTGTACGATAATTTTGAAACCGAAAACATACAGGATCTCAAAACGCTCGTCAGACAGCATACTGATCTGGAAGGATTGAATGTTACCATTCCTTTTAAGCAGGAAATTATTCCGATGCTTGATAATCTGGATGAAATTTCTCAGCGTATCGGAGCAGTGAATGCTATCCGCATCATTCGTGGTGAAGGAGGCAAGATTGAATTGAACGGTTACAACACCGATGCATGGGGATTTGAACTGGCACTTCGTCCGATTCTTCGTCCGCATCATCGAAGAGCGCTTATTCTTGGAACAGGTGGTTCTGCGAAAGCAGTTAGTTATGTTTTTCGTAAACTGAACATTGAACATTTTTTTGTGACACGAAATGAATCTCGTTTTCATTATACGTATTCTGATCTCAACTTTAATACGATGAAGGCATTTCAGATTGTTGTGAATACAACTCCACTTGGAATGTTTCCCAATACAGATGCATTTCCGCAGATACCATATGAATTCCTGACTCATAAAAATCTTTGCTTCGATCTCATTTACAATCCACCGCAAACCATGTTCCTTGGTAAGGCAAAAGAAGCCGGAGCTTTTATTCATAACGGCTTCCGTATGCTTCGGCTTCAAGCTGAAAAGGCGTGGGAGATCTGGAATGAACCTATCTTTGCGCAATAAGTAATAAAGGACTTGATATGAAAGCCTGTCTTCGAAATGTGGACAGGTTTTTTGTTTTCAGGGAGAATCAAAGAGAACTTTTCAATCAATGTGTAAGAATTTTCCTTGATTTTGAAGCATTCCTTTAAGGATGATTCTATCTTTAGTGCTGAATTCATTCGACTTAATTCCAACGAGCATGTTCAGATCAATACATCTGCAATTTTTATTTTTACTTATTGCTATTACATCTTTTGCGCAGGCACCGCAAAGCTGGGAATCGCGGGGAGTTGGAGGTGGTGGGGCATTGTTCTCTCCAAGTATTAATCCTGCTAACGACAATGAGTATTACGTTGCATGCGACATGAGTGAATTGTTTCATACTACGGACTTCGGTCTCAATTATAATCAGGTTCACTTCACAAAAATTCAGGCGGGTATTAATTCCAAAGTTGTTTTCACCAACGATCCTAATATTCTCTATTGCATCGACTATGCGAATAACCAAATGGTTCCTGTCCGAAGCGATGACGGTGGAAATTCATGGCATCACTTGTCCGGAAATCCCGATGCAACCGAAGAGACCTTCAGCATCTTTGCTGATTACAACAATCCGAATCGTGTCATCATATCTTATTATGGAGCAATTTATTTCTCAAACAATGGAGGAACAAACTTTACCAATATTCACACTGCAGTGAGCAATTCCTACGGAGCTTTCGTAGCCGGAGTTTTTTTTGACGGACAAAATATTTTTGTCGGAACAAACGATGGTTTATTCGTCTCATCAAATGGAGGAGCTCTGTTTGTAAAGGATAATTCTACCGGAATTCCTTCCGGGAAAGCGATGTATTCATTTGCAGGAGCCAAACAAGGAAGTGTTACGCGATTCTTTATTCTTACCTGTGATTCAACCAATATTTATGTCGGACTTCGCGGATCTGACTACTGGACCTTCACAAGAAATGTTTACAGCATGGATTACGGTAGCGGAACCTGGACTTCACACATGTCAGGAATCACACCGTCTTCTGATTGGATGATGTTTGTGGCAATGGCTGAGAACGATACGTCAACGGTTTATCTTGCGGGAAGCACGCCACTGAGTGTGCCGAATGTGATGAAGACTTCGAATGGAGGATTGTCGTGGTCGCATGTTTTTCTCACTACCAACAATCAAAACATTAATACAGGATGGAGCGGACAAGGTGGAGATCATGGATGGAGTTTTCCTGAGTGTCCGTTTGGAATTGCTGTTTCGCGAAACAATTCAAACAAGGTCATCTTCGGAGATTTTTCCTGTGTTCACAAAACAGCTGACGGTGGAACAACGTGGAAGCAAGCGTATCTGTCGTCATCGGATGAACATGCGGCTGGAGCAAACACTCAGCTCAATCAAAATTACCACAGTTGTGGTTTGGAAAATACAACATGCTGGCAGGTTTTCTGGATGAATCAAAATGAACTCTTCTCTTGTTATTCTGATATCAGGGGATGCAGAAGCACGGATGGTGGAAATGCATGGTCGTTTAATTATACGGGTCACACAGACAACAGCATGTATCGTATCGCGAAAAATATTTCGAACAGTACATTGTACGCTGCAACTTCAACTATTCACGATCTCTATCAAAGCACGCGTTTAACGGATGCATTGCTTGATGCTTCAAATGCTCATGGAAAAATAATTTACTCAACAGACAATGGTGCAAACTGGCTGACACTTCATGATTTTGGTCATCCTGTATTTTGGGTGGCAATCGATCCGAATAATGCAAACAGATTGTACGCAGCTGTTGTGAATCATTCGAATGCATTAGGAGGAATATGGGTTTCAAGCAACATCAATCTTGGTGCTGCATCAACATGGACGCAACTTTCAGCTCCGGGAAGAACAGAAGGTCATCCTTATTCGATTGTAGTTCTAAATGATGGAACTCTTGTTTGCAGTTACGCAGGCAGGAGAAATTCTTCAGGAACATTTACACAAAGTTCAGGAGTGTTTACTTACAATCCCGGATTGATGACATGGAGCGATAAGTCTGACAATGGAATGTTTTATTGGACCAAAGATGTCGTGATTGATCGCAATGATGCAACTCAAAATACATGGTACGTTGGTGTATTCAGCGGTTGGGGTGGTGCTCCGAATGGTTTGGGAGGATTGTATAGAACAACCAATCGCGGAACTTCATGGACAAGAATATCCTCTCTTGATCGTGTTACATCCTGTACATTCAATCCTTCGAATGCAAACCAGTTATTTGTAACAACCGAATATGAAGGACTTTGGATGAGCAATGATGTAAATAATGTTACTCCAACATTTCAATTGGTGAACAGTTATCCGTTCAAACAGCCGGAACGTGTATTCTTCAACCCTTACAATGCAAGTGAGATGTGGGTAACAAGTTTCGGTAACGGAATGAAAGTGGGAACAATGTCTCCAACGGGGATTGCTTTTACTGAACCGAAAGAAAATAAACTGACTATTTATCCGAATCCAGCTTCAGCATTTATTGAATGTATTGTTCAATTAAAAAGTGCATTCAAAGCTTTTCTGTCTGTTTATGATTTAGCCGGCAGAAATATTTACAAGGAAGAATTTCAAACTCCGAACTCCAAACTTCAAACTAAAATTGATGTCAGCAATTTTTCAAAAGGAGTTTATGTTCTTCACTTAAATACAAGTGAAGAACATATCGTTCAGAAGCTTGTTGTTGAGTAATAATAAGGTGAGAGCGGAAAGGTAATTTTGTGACTAGGTAACGAAGTAACTAAGTAGCTAAGCATATCGTTCCAATCTTCAATCTTCAATCTTCAATCTTCAATCTTCAATCTTCAATCTTCAATCTTCAATCTTCAATCTTTTTCTCGTATCAAAGAATGGATTAATCCTTACTTTTGGGCACTGTATTTTACTTATCCAACGCGAACTTATGACAGAGAAGGGAATTGCTTTTGAAAGACTATTGAAAATTATGGACGAATTGCGTGAGCAATGCCCGTGGGATCGCAAACAGACGATTGAAAGTCTTCGCCATCTGACTATTGAAGAAACGTATGAACTCGGAGATTCTATCCTTGACAAGGATATGAATGGGATAAAAAAGGAGTTGGGTGATCTGCTGCTTCACATTGTTTTCTATGCTAAGATTGCCGATGAGCAAAAATCATTTGACATGAAGGACGTAATTGATAGTTTGTGTGAAAAAATTATTCATCGTCATCCTCACATTTACGGAGATGTAAAGGTAGAAGATGAAGAAGATGTAAAAAGAAATTGGGAGCTGTTGAAATTAAAAGAAGGAAATACTTCTGTCTTGGAAGGTGTTCCGCTTTCATTGCCTGCGATGATTAAAGCATCGCGAATCCAGGACAAAGCGAGAGGTGCCGGCTTTGACTGGGACAAGCCAAGCCAGGTTTGGG
>JAYTXY010000015.1:0-6190 GCA_043742705.1 Bacteroidota bacterium | reverse complement strand
TATTTGTATGGTAGTGCTCGTGATTACGCAGGAATGAAAAGTCCGGTAAAAGTTGATGTCCTGAATTTGCATTTGATGGGAAGTTAGAATTACCTTGTGGTAAACTATTGTAAACAAAAGCGTAGCAAGCATACACACTGACTTTGCTTGCATGCTACCTGAGCGGGGGTTTGAGTGAATTGCTGAGCATTAATCCCTATCTGAGTATTTTCCAAAGAAAATTCAAAGGGTAAATAATTAGACTTATATAAAGCGGCACCGGATTTCAAATAAGAAGCTAATTTGTTTTAGTAAATAAAACAGGGCTTGTCGGCTTTGCTCCATTTAAAATATGAACAGCATATAAGCCGGCTTTCAGATCACTAACATCTATACTTTCAACTGAATTATCTCCTGATAATTTCTTTGAAATCATTCTGTGTCCAAGAACATCAAACACTTCAAGTACAGCATTTTTATCAACTCCATCGAATGAAATAGTAAGTAAATTGGTTGCGGGATTAGGAAATAAATTAATTGAATGACCCTTTTCATTCTCAGTTATACCACCAGCGATAAACGAACAAATTGTATTATCATGCAAGGTTTTACTTTGAAGATTTACAGATAAAGATGAAGTTGGACAAGTGAAAATACTATCAGAACCTACAGCGTTGACATGAATGTTAGATGTAATATCTGTTACACTAACGATTAACCCGGTATCGTTGCAACCACTGAAAACATCAACAGCGTCAACGTGTACGAGATATCCGTCACCGGTAGTCGCTCCGAATGAAAAGTTAATTCCTGTCAGATAAAATCCTCCCAAAGGAGATTCAATTACGGAATACCCTTTTGCTTCAACATTCGCTTCTCCATAACGTCTGGCCCAATCAACAGATCCGGTTTTGCTTAATTTCAGTAAGCATGCACTGTGTCTTAAATTGGAAGAAGAAGTATCAGTTTCAGTGTATCCGCCAAGAATGAAAGAACTATCAGCCAACTCAATGACACTATTTAGTCGATTATTAAACTGAGCAGCTATATCCTTAACCCATCTTATCGAACCATTCTCATTGAGTCGAATTACAGTAAAATTAGCGCTGGCTAAATCAACAGAAGAACCAACTCCTACCGCAATGTAACCTCCGTCTTTTGTTTGCCTGATATCAAAACCGAAATCAGCTTTCGCGCTTCCGACACTTTCTTCCCATTGAGTAACACCGGTTGAACTGTACTTACCAATAATAAAATCATTTGCCTGTAAAAAACGTTGTCCACACGCAACAAAACCGCTGTCTGAAGTTGCACATGCACCAATATAAAAAGAGAGTGAAGAAGGAATTCGCCACGTTTTTGTCCAAAGCTCAGCGCCTGAAGTATCAGTCTTCAGCGAATATGCCCAAACTTCAAACGCACTGTAGCTATCTGTAGAACCCGTTACAACGTAGTTTCCATCTGCTGTTATATCTAAAGCATAACCTTCCTCTCCGTAAGCATCACCATAAATATTTGACCATATTGTATTCCCGAAACTATCTGTCTTGATCAACAAAATATCAAGATCTCCATTCACGTCATCAATTGTTATCTGAGCCAGGATAATGAAGTTACCGTCATTGTCCTGCTTAATATCATATCCTTCTTCAGAATAACCGGCATCATACGTCTTTGACCATTGCAAATCTCCATTGCCGTCATATTTACAAAGAAGCACATCACCCTGAATATCGTCTTCATAAGTTATTCCAACGGTAGCATATCCGCCATCAAGTGTAGTGATAACTTCGCGGAAATAATCCGATGAATCAGTGCCGATATTTTTTTGAAAACCGGATTGAGCTCTTGAGATCGAGCTAACACAAACAAGCATAATAAAACCAAGTAAAAAATTTTTCATACTATTTTTGTTAAGATTTTAAAAGTAAGATATTAACTTTTGAATTTTGAATAAAACTTTAAGCTTAAACTTACTTCCCCCACTCTTTATCTTCCAGCATTGGAACGAAACGAAAATTCTTCAGTTCATGCTTTTCAAAAGCAGTTTCAGATGTTTTTAAAATGGTCGTCATCACCTGGACTTCTCCTGCACCAACAGGTATTACCATGATTCCACCAATTTTGAGCTGTCCGATTAAATCTTCAGGAATAAATGGAGCTCCGCAAGTCACTAAAATTTTATTGAAGGGTGCAAAGGAAGGAAGTCCTTTATAACCATCACCGTAAAACATCTTTGGTGAATAGCCCATTTCCGGTAAAAGCTTTTTCGTTTTGTCATACAATTCCTTTTGCCGTTCAATGGTAAATACTTTCGCATCAAGTTCAAGCAATACACAGGTTTGGTAACCGCTTCCTGTACCAATTTCAAGCACCTTGTCTCCTTTCTTTATTTCCAATAAAGAAGTTTGATAAGCCACTGTAAAAGGCTGGGAAATTGTTTGCCCTGCTCCTATCTGAAATGCCTTGTCTTCGTAAGCCTGATTTAAAAAAGCTTTGTCCAGGAAATAGTGCCTTGGCAATGCATTCATTGCTTCTAATACACGCTCATCATTGATCCCTTTTTCCCGGATACTCTCAATGAGCTTCTTACGCATTCCCTGGTGTTTAAAATTATCTTCAAGCATACTATTCAATTTCGACAAGTAAGTTGCAAATAAATCAAGAAGAATGGATCAGAATTCGCACAAGTACTCGAAAATATCAACAATCGCAGGCTATTAAAACTTTCTGCCAAACCCTTCTTCTTTCATTCATATTTGATAATTTCGTGCACCAAAAAAATTTAATCTCGCAAAAATAGTTTTAAAATGCTGAAGATCGGTGTACTTGGTGCAGGGCATCTCGGAAAGATTCACATTCGCTTGCTGAAAGAAATCCCAACAGCGCAGCTTGTCGGTTTTTATGATCACAATCATGAGGCGGCTCTTGTCGTTGAAAAAGAATCAGGAGTCCGGCGCTTTGAGTCGTTTGATGAGATGCTGAAGGAAGTTGATGCGATTGACATCGTGGTTCCAACGGTTGCTCACTTCGAAAGTGCGGTGAAAGCAATTAAGCAATCCAAGCACATTTTTGTAGAGAAGCCACTGACACATACTGTGGCTGAAGGAAAAAAACTTGTTTCGCTTGTCAATGAAGCGGACATAAAATTCCAGGTTGGTCATGTGGAACGCTTCAATCCTGCCTTTCTCGCTGCCAAAGAATATTTTAACCAGCCGATGTTTATTGAAACACATCGTTTGGCTGAATTCAATCCTCGCGGAACTGATGTGAGTGTGGTGCACGACCTGATGATTCATGACATTGATGTGGTATTAAGTGTGGTGAAGTCAACGGTAAAAAAAATCAGCGCCAGCGGAGTTGCCGTGGTAAGCGACACGCCGGACATTGCAAACGCCCGCATCGAATTTGACAACGGCTGTGTTGCCAACCTAACTTCAAGCAGGATCTCGTTGAAAAGCATGCGCAAGAGTCGCTTCTTCCAGCGCGATGCTTACATCTCCGTGGATTTTTTAAAAAAGAAAACTGAAATTGTACGTTTAAAAAACATGGTTGGTGAGCCCGGACCATTGGATGTTACCATTGATTTAGGTCATGGAAAGGGAACCAAGCAAATCTATTTTGATCAGCCAAAAGTGGAAGAAAGCAATGCGATCAAAATGGAACTGGAGCTTTTCATTCATTCTATTTTACACAATACTTCCACTCCTGTTTCCGTTGAAGACGGATACCATGCGCTACATGTGGCGCACCAGGTTATGGAAAAATTAAATTCATCGCTGAACGTGCTGGCATAGAATAAATGAACCCGAACTTTTACCCGTTACATTCTATTTTTTCAGTCAGGAATTCATTCCTGTTGCTTGCATGTGCTTTTACTTTTATGACAGTTTCCTGCAACATCATCAATCCTGCCGAACCTGTTCCTGCCTATGTTCATGTTGATTCGGTTTCATTTACCGCGGGTGCATTGCAAGGAAGCAGCTCCAGCAAAATTAATGATGCCTGGGTATATGTTGACGGAACGATTATCGGAGCATTTGAATTGCCTGTGACCTTACCCGTTCTCTATGCCGGCTCACATAAGCTGACGATTCGCCCGGGTGTATTGGTGAATGGCATTGCAGCAGCACGAACCATTTATCCTTTCTATACCGGCTACGATACGACCGTAAATTTTGAATCAGAAAAAATAGTGATTGCCTCACCTAAGGTCACTTATCTTTCTTCTGCCCATCTTGATCACATCGAGGATTTCGATCAGACAGGAACAAACCTGGTAAGAGTTCCCGGCAGCGATACAACGATCATCATAGATGACACGCATGGTTTTGAAGATAAGTGCGGAGCTGTTTACCTCGATGCTGCACACAGCTTTTTTGCTTATGCCTGGAAAGACTCATTTCCATTGCCATTGGGAGCTCCTGTATACATGGAGTTAAATTACCTTGCAGATAATGAGTTTACGGTAGGACTTGTCACCTACACTGATAACAATGTGTTCACTGACAACATTGTTACATTTAATCCGGGAACATCGTGGCGAAAAGAATACGTGAACCTTACTCCCTTTGTTAGTGGAACATCCAATGCCATCGCTTATAAAATATACATTAAGGCAACGAAGCGTTCGGATCTTGCCACAACGACTCTCTATTTTGACAACATCAAAGTTGTACATTGATGAACAAAAGAATACAAACACTTAAGTACATTTTTGCCGATTGGTTCTCTGCATTTCTTGCCTGGGGATTATTTTTTGTATACCGAAAGTCCGCAATAGAATCATCTGTATTCGGAGAAGAAGTGATGAAATTCGATGAAAAATTTTTCCTTGGCATCTTCCTCATTCCGTTTTTTTGGATCATCGTTTATGCACTTATCGGCACTTACAAAAATGTTTTCCGGAAATCAAGACTGAGAGAACTAGGACAAACGCTTTACATCTCTTTAATCGGAGTACTGATTATTTTCTTTGCATTGTTGCTGGACGACACGGTGATCAGTTACAAAACCTATTACCACACATTCTTCACGTTGTTCTCCCTTCATTTCCTGATAACTGCAGTCTTTCGGATTATCCTTTCAACCAACATCATCAACAGAATTCATTCCCGAAAGATCAGTTTCAATTCCATCATTATAGGAAGCGAAAAAAAAGCGTTGACGTTATTGCATCAAATGCAAACGGAATTCAAATCCGAGGGAAACAAATTCATTGGCTTCATCAATGTTGAAGGAAACAACGGTCACCTGCTCGCTGAACATTTGCCTCGCCTTGGAGGCGTTTCCGATTTATTCAACCTCATCAAGGAACATAAGATTGAAGAAGCATTCATCGCGCTTGAATCATCAGAACATGAAAACATCGGCAAAGTCATCAATGCACTGGAAGACACTTCTGTGATTGTAAAAATTATTCCTGACATGTATGACATTCTCTCAGGATCGGTAAAGATGAATGCGATTTTCGGAGCCCCCGTCATCGAAATTTCTCCCGACCTGATGCCTGAATGGCAATCATCTGTAAAACGATTGCTGGATATTTCATTTTCAATTTTCGTGTTGACGGCTTTCTCTCCGCTTTATATTTTCACAGCACTTGGAGTCCTACTTACTTCAAAAGGAAAATTGTTTTACAGTCATGAACGTATTGGTTTGCACGGACAACCCTTTCGCATTTATAAATTCCGTTCCATGTATGAGAACGCGGAAAAAAATGTGCCGATGCTCTCAAGCAAAGGAGATAAACGAACAACTCCGTTCGGACGATGGATGCGCAAAGTACGGCTTGATGAGATTCCACAATTCTACAATGTTCTCGCAGGAGATATGTCCATTGTCGGTCCGAGACCCGAACGCCAGTATTTCATTGACCAGATTATGAATGTAGCGCCTCATTACAGGCATTTGCATAAAGTGCGTCCAGGCATTACATCGTGGGGACAGGTAAAATTCGGCTATGCAGAAAATGTAGACCAGATGGTGGAACGATTGAAATACGATCTCATCTACATTGAAAACATGTCACTTGCACTCGATTTCAAAATCATGATTTATACGGTGATGATTATTTTGAAACGGAAGGGGAAATAAATTAATGTGCAGATTTGATGATGTGAAGATGTGCAGATTGAGAAAGCGAAGAGTGAGAAAGTGAGAGAGTGGGAAAGTGAGCAGGTGAAATGCAATTACCAGTGAACTAATGAAC
>JAYTXY010000014.1:0-2991 GCA_043742705.1 Bacteroidota bacterium | reverse complement strand
ATGACGACAAACTCCAACTCGATGTGAAGATGACGCGCATAGGAGGGAAGGTGCTGGAGATGAAAAAAGTGTACAAGAGTTTTGGAGATCAGCCGTTGCTGAAGGGATTTGACTACACATTTAAAACAGGAGAACGAATCGGCATTGTAGGAAAAAACGGTTCCGGGAAATCTACTTTTTTGAATATGATCACGGGACTTGAATCGCCTGACACCGGAAAAATTAATGTTGGTGATACCATTGTGTTTGGATATTACTCTCAAGCCGGAATGCAGCTAAAGGATGACAAACGAGTTCTTGAAGTGGTGAAAGACATCGCTGATTTTATTCCGCAAGCTGACGGAACAAAAATTCCTGCTTCCGCTTTTTTAACATTGTTCCAGTTTCCTCCTGATGTACAGCATACTTTTGTATCGAAACTGAGCGGTGGAGAAAAGAGAAGGTTATTTCTGTTAACTGTCCTGATAAAAAATCCGAACTTCCTTATTCTCGATGAGCCAACCAATGACCTTGATCTTATTACACTCAATATCCTGGAAGAGTTCCTTATGAACTTTGGCGGATGTTTGCTTGTTGTTTCCCACGATCGTTATTTCATGGATAAACTCGTTGACCATCTTTTTGTTTTTGAAGGAGAAGGAGTCGTAAAGGATTTCAACGGAACATATGCTGAATTGAGAGATCAGAAAGACGAAGAGGAAAGGGAAAAGTCAAGGCTTAAAAACCAGGAATCAAAACTAAAAGCAGAACAACAGAAAGCACTAACACCTGAGAAAAAGAAATTTTCTTTTAAGGAAAAATTTGAATTCGAAACACTGGAAAAAGAAATTGCCTTGCTGGAAAAAGAAAAGTCTGCACTTACTGAGTGGATGAATTCAGGAAACGGAACGCATGAAGAACTGATGCAATGGGCAAATCGTTTGCAGGAAGTAACAGCGATTGTCGATGAGAAATCTGTGCGATGGCTGGAGTTGAGTGAAATGCAAAGTTAATTTGATGATGCTAAATAGGTGTCATGCAGAAGGCATCCATTTATGAATAAGAGACTTTGTTAATTTTGAAATGGATTCCTCCTGAATGACTTTGTTTTCATTTTGGTTAATATTTTTGTCGCATAAGTGTTGTAAATAAATGAGCAAACCGAAATCCCTTTTTTCTCCCGAAGCAATTGCATCGTTTCGGTACATTGATTTCAGGAGATTTATTTTTTCAAAGTTCATGCTCACGCTTGCTTTGCAAATGCAATTCGTGGTGTTGAGCTGGCAGGTTTATCAGATCACAAAAGATCCGCTGTCACTTGGATTCATGGGACTTGCAGAAGCCATTCCGGCAGTGAGTTTTTCATTGTATGGCGGACATATTGCCGATCGTCATGACAGAAAAAAGATTTTGATTTTCGTATTGTCGTTGATCATGCTTTGTTCTGTTTCGCTTTTAATTCTTTCGTTGAAAGGTTCCATTCAAACAGCCTTGCCTTTCTATTCGATTATGTTCCTGATTGGCATCAGTCGAGGCTTTTACAGTCCTGCGCAATTCTCATTGATGACACAATTAATTCCGCGCGAACACTATGCAAACTCATCAGCATGGAACAGCACGTTCTGGCACATTGCCGTTGTAATCGGATCTTCAGCAGGCGGACTGATGATGGGATTTTTAGGAATGAAAGTTACTTATCTCACGGTTGTGACACTGGTGCTGATTTCCTTTATTCAACTCATCCGCATCGTTTCCCCATCCTTTGAAAAAATTACCGGTCAGGAAAAAATTTCTGACAGCATCAAAACAGGTTTGCGTTTTGTATTGGGCAACAAAATTATTTTGGGAGCCTTGACACTGGATCTCGTTGCCGTCCTTTTTGGAGGAGCAGTCGCTATGCTTCCCGTATTTGCAAGTGACATTCTTCATGTCGGTGAAAAAGGGTTCGGGTTTCTTCGCGCTGCTCCGTTTGGAGGAGCCGTAATTGTATCCTTGTATCTCACGCATTATCCACCGTTAAAAAACGCAGGACGAAAGCTGCTGATCTGTATTTCAGGCTTTGCAATCTGCATGATTCTTTTTGCTGTTTCAAAAAATTTCTACGTGTCACTTTTTATTTTGATAGTTAGCGGAGCATTCGATAATGTAAGCGTAGTAGTTCGTTCAACAATCCTTCAGTTGATGACACCTGATAACATGCGTGGACGTGTATCATCAGTAAGTACGATGTTCATCAGTTCCTCCAACGAGATCGGAGCTTTTGAATCAGGCTTTGCCGCAAAGCTGATGGGATTGATTCCTTCCGTGGTTTTTGGAGGAAGTGTGGCGCTGCTTTCTGTCGCAACAGCAGCGTGGAAGCTTCCTTCCTTAAGAAAATTGCAACTGAAGTAGACTTTAATGATTTAGTTGGACTGTTCAACAATACGATAGCTCAATTCACGTTCTTCTGTTCTACGAATTACGAATTTATACCAATATTCAAATCAATCCAGACGCATTCGTAAATTCGGATCGATTCGTATTTCGTAGCTCGGATTTCATGGAAATTATTATATCTTTGCGCCCGTGTTAAAAAAGACTCTCCGGTTATTTATTTTACTTGGTTTTTCCGTGTTAATTATCTCAGGCTGTAGTCATTACGGCAAGATGGTGAAGAGCACTAACATGGATGCTAAGCTGGATTATGCCATCGAACTTTACAACAAGAAGCAATACTTCAAGGCATTGCCGCTTTTTGAAGAGTTGGTGACCGTTTTCCGTGGGACTAAAAAGGCTGAAAAGACCTATTACTATTATTCTTATACCAATTACCAACTGGAAGATTACGAAACCGCAGCATATGATTTCGACAACTTCGCAAGGACATTTCCCAATAGTGAATTCACTGAAGAGTGTGCATTCA
Source organism: Bacteroidota bacterium (assembly GCA_043742705.1). Classification (GTDB taxonomy): domain Bacteria; phylum Bacteroidota; class Bacteroidia; order AKYH767-A; family 2013-40CM-41-45; genus JAPLDA01. The sequence continues at coordinate 110 of JAYTXY010000014.1, read as the reverse complement.
TGCATGCGTATTGTTACTATCAGGATTCTCCTGAATATTCGCTTGATCAAACCAGCACTGCAAAAGCAATTAACGAATTGCAATTGTTTGCAGACCGATATCACACCAGT
>JAYTXY010000013.1:0-15478 GCA_043742705.1 Bacteroidota bacterium | reverse complement strand
ATCGCATACTTTTCCAATCAAGTCACAGCTCTCTTTTGAAAGAATACCTGCATCAAGATTAGTCATCGCTGCAGCTTTTTTAAGATAAGCAAAAGCCTGAATAATTTCTTTCGGCATTCGGTTGATGTCCTGCGCGATTTTAAAGTTTTCAATGGAACGTTGTGTTTGTGCTCCCCAATACACATCAGCGGGAACATCTACGATTCCCATTGTGTCTTTTTCTTTTCTGTACTCCATAACTTTCAGTTCAAAGTTTATAATTCAAAGTTCAAAGAGATTTTTATTCTCCTACTATTCCTTTCTGACTTTTTGATCTTTTATAAAATCAATAATTGTTTCAATAGGTCTTCCAATGATGGCCTTACCGTCTTGTACGAGTATTGGTCGCTCGATCAGTATAGGATTCTTCACCATGATATTAATCCATTCAGCTTCTGATATCTTTTTGCCTTCGTATTTTTCTTTGTACAATGATTCTTTTTTTCGAACCAGCTGTTCTGCTTTCATCCCCAACATCTTCAAAATCTCTTTGATCTCTTTTGCTGATGGTGTTTCCACAAGATACTCGATCAATTCCAATTCTTCTTCTGAATTATTCTTAATCAGCTTAAGAGCAGTCTGGCATGTGGCGCAATTGGGTTTGAAGTAGACTCTAAGCATATCAATTAGCTGATTGGCTAATTAGCAAATTAGCTAATTGGCTTTTGCAAACTCCATCAAATATCCTTTCATAAAATCATTTAGGTCTCCGTCCATTACTGCTGTTACGTTGGATGTTTCAACTCCTGTGCGTAAATCCTTTACCATTTTGTATGGGTGAAAAACATAACTTCGGATTTGTGAACCCCACTCAATTTTTTTCTTCGTGGCTTCCGTGACTGCTTTTGCTTCGTTACGTTTTCTCAGTTCCAACTCATACAATTGTGACTTCAACATTTTCATTGCCCGCTCGCGGTTGGCAACCTGCGAACGTTCTACCTGGCACACTACTACAATTCCTGTTGGTTTGTGAGTGAGCTGAACTTTCGTTTCCACTTTGTTTACATTCTGTCCGCCTGCTCCGCCTGAGCGGGAAGTCTGCATGTCAATGTCAGCGTCTTTAATTTCGATGTTGATGGTATCATCAATAATCGGGTAAGCATACACAGATGCAAATGAAGTGTGACGCTTGGCATTGGAGTCAAACGGTGAAATACGAACAAGGCGATGAACACCGCTTTCAGCTTTCAGGTAACCGTAAGCAAAGTCTCCTTCAAACTCAAGCGTAGCTGATTTGATTCCCGCACCGTCACCATATTGCTTGTCGACTTCAACTACTTTGTAGCCGTTTTTTTCTCCCCACATGATGTACATGCGCATGAGCATCTCAGCCCAATCCTGGCTTTCAGTTCCGCCTGCGCCGGAGTTGATGTTAACGACTGCATTGAGTTCATCTTCTTCAGCACCAAGCATGCGCTTGAACTCAAGATCATCCAGTAATTTTAAAGTTTCACTGTAGTGAATGTCTGCTTCCTTCTCGGAAGCATCGCCCGATTTGAAAAAATCAAACAACACACTCAGGTCGTCATACGACTTGCTGAGTTTGTCGAATGCTTCTGTCCAGTTTTTCTTTTGCTTGATTGCCTTTAAAACTTTTTCGGCTGCTTTCGGGTCGTTCCAAAAATCGGGAGCGTGGGAAATTTCTTCTTCTTCTTTGATAGCTTTCAGTTTGCTATCTATGTCAAAGATGCCTCCTCAGGGCATCGACTCGCTCTTTAATCTCTTTTAGTTGTTCGTTTGTCATAATGGATGCGAAGATAATTTGAAAATTCGAGACTGAATTAAAATATTTTAGATGTAGCCGCCACCGCCATGAAAACCAAACATTGCTCCTAAAATGATAACACCAACACCTGCTAATCCTAAAATAACAAGCGAAACATTTCCAGCGCCTCTTGCAGGATTATTTCGGATGCGATCAATTCCTGAGATGGATGCTACTCGCATGGTGACGACACTATCACCGCTAATAGCCAGGGAATCAGAAATAATAAAAATTTCGTTCAGTACACTTTGTTCACCTTTTCGAGACCGGTATTTTTTCGTGAAATGGAAATATGGATTATAGAGATGTTTTGATGAATCTATTTTGCAAGATGCAGTCAGGATAGTACTGTCCTGGTTGTATTTCAGGTTGAAAAGACTATAGTATTTCTCGTGGTGATAAATCAGAATGTTTTTATTCTCTTCAGTATACTTCTCCAGACTTGGTTTTACAAGATTTGCGTCCGGCTGTTTCGAGGATGAAACCTTGTAGTACCGGCAACCTGATCCAATGTTCAGCAATAACAGCAGGAAGAAAAATGTTGCTATTCTGTTTCCGCTTTTTGAATTTCTCATTGCGTAACTATTTTTTCATTTGTTATTGATGATCTCCCACACCAGCTCTGCTTCAAAACCACGACTGATGGCATATTGCGCGACTTTGTATTTTTTTTTCAGGTGATTGCTTTCTTTGGTTTTTCCGAAACGCTCCTCAATTAATTTTTTCAATGCTTTTTGATAGTCACGTTCGTCAATTCCTTTTAACGCTTGCCTGATGAGATTTTCGGAAACTTGCTTTTGTTTTAATGCGAGTTTTATTTTTATTCTTCCCCACTGCTTCACACGGAATTTACCACCGGCAAAGGCGACAGCAAAGCGTTCTTCTTTCAAAAAGCCTGACGTGATTAATTCGGCAATGAGATTTTCAACATCCCTTTTATGAAGCCCGTAAGAATAGATTTTGTCACGAACTTCCTGCTGACTTCGTTCCTGGTAAGCACAGTACTTCTGCGCTTTCAGTAAAGCCTGGTGAGGATCAAGAATTTTTTTGACTTTTTTCTCTTCCATTAGCTAATTGGCTAATTAGCGGATTCGCTAATTGAGCCTTGAAAATAATTAATGAAAGTATTAAATTTTTATCTCTTCTTCACTCTTGTTGAAGAAGTGATATTCCATGATATGATAATTGGTATTCGCCTTTACGTTGATTTTCGCTTTGTATTTTTTTCTCCATTTCTCAGCGACTGACTTGTTGAAGATGCTTCCTTTATTCAGAAATGCTTCAAGGTATGGATGAAGAATAAGAGAAAGTGTTTTCTCATTTTGTTCCTGAACAAAATAACGCAGGTTGTTTTCAATTTCGTCTACCAATAAAATACTTGCTTTTATTTCTCCTGTTCCGTCACAAGCCGGACATTTTTCTACTGTCGTAATGTTTGTCTCCGGACGAACGCGTTGTCGCGTAATTTGAACCAATCCGAATTTACTTGGTGGAAGAATGGTGTGTTTCGCACGATCTTTCTTCATTTCAGCTTTCACTTTATCGAAAAGAAGTTTGCGGTTTTGCGTGGAATGCATGTCTATGAAATCCACGACAATAATTCCGCCCATATCGCGAAGCCTTAGCTGGCGCGCGATTTCAGAAGCCGCATCCAGATTTACCTGAAGCGCATTTGCTTCCTGTGTTGCATCACCTGTTTTTGTTCTTCCACCGCTGTTTACATCGATAACGTGTAATGCTTCCGTGTGTTCTACAATTAAATAAGCACCACTTGGCATCGTAATCGTTTTTCCGAAACTGGATTTGATTTGTTTGTCAATTCCGAAGTTTTCGAAAATAGGAACCTTGCCCTTGTAGAGTTTTACAATCTCCGTTTGCTCTGGTGCAATTCCGCTGATGTATGTTTTGATCTCGTCTGCTAAAGACGGATCATTCACGTGAATGTTGTTGAAGTTGGGATTAAGAAGATCGCGTAGAATCGTAGATGTTCGATTCAACTCTCCTAGTATTCTCTGCGGAGGTTTAGCTGTCGCTAATTGCTCGAAACAGCCTTTCCATTTCGCCACCAGTTCCTGAATGTCCTTGTCGAGTTCAGCGACTTTCTTTCCATCAGCAACAGTGCGTACGATGAGTCCGAAACCTTTCGGCTTGATGCTCATAGCCAGACGTTTCAGACGTTGTCTTTCTTCAGCACTTTTAATCTTCTGGGAAATGGAAACGGTATCAGAAAACGGAACCATCACCACATACCTTCCAGGAATTGAAATTTCGGAAGTGATCCTTGGGCCTTTTGAGGAAATTGGTTCTTTGGCAACCTGCACCAACACCGTTTGATTCACGGTAAGTACGCTGTTTATCTTTCCGCCTTTATTTATATCAGGTTCCTGCTGAAAATTAGTCAGCATCGAATCAGGTTTTTTTCCTGTGACAGTAAGACGGATTAATTTAGCAAGTGATTGCATCTGCGGACCCAAATCCAGGTAATGCAGGAACGCATCTTTCTCATGACCGACATCTACAAAAGCGGCATTCAGTCCGGGAATAATTTTCTTAACCCGGCCGAGGTATATGTCACCGACAGAAAATCGATGATCTCTTTTTTCACTATTTAACTCAACAAGATTTTTGTTCTCGAGTAACGCAATGGTTACTTCCGAAGTAGTTGAGTTAATGACAAGTTCGTTATTCAATAAATTTTTTTTTATGAACACTCCACTTTCGCCTGCGGTAAAACTGAGGCTGATAAAACCGGAACAAACAATTGTGCTAACCGGACAATAAACGACTCATCGTTTATCAAAATGTCAGAAAATACGACCCCGATATGTATCGGGACAAGCACAATTAAAAAGCGACTGTCTGAAAATGCTGATCGTAACTCCGTTCTGTAAATTGGGAACTAAAAGGAATCCACGGATTACCTTTTCAGACAGTCCTTTGTTTAAAAACTTATTTTTTCTTATGTCTGTTCTTTCTAAGACGTTTTTTACGCTTATGCGTAGCCATCTTATGTCTTTTTCTTTTCTTACCGCTTGGCATGGGTCAAAGTGTTTTAATGGTTAGTATTAATTTGATTTATTAAGCTGTTTGCCTGCTCGATGAGTTGCAAATCAGTAGTTTCTTTTTTCAGCTTTTGAAGATTCTCTAATGCTTTTTCTTTATTCCCTTCCATCGCATATGTTTTCCCGATCATGAAATACATTTCCTTGCGTGAAGGATTGATTTCTAAAATCTTTTTAAAGCGATCAATTGCTTTTTCATATTGCCCTGATTTTACAGAAAGAACTCCGAGGTTAAACTGAGCATTTTCATGTTCAGGATTTTTGCTTACCACTTCACGCAGCAGCATAATTCCTTTCATCGGGTCATTCGTGCCTTCTGCGTAACATGCACCGAGGTCTGTTTTCGCATCGAGGTTATCAGCATTGTATGTAAGAACGTTGTTGTACGCAGTGATTGCTTTATTCACCATCATGCTCCGTACAGTTGAATCTCCGGCTACTTTGAATGCATCGAAGAATCTGTAAGCTGCATTCAGCCAGGTTTTCTCGCCGGGTTGTTGTTCAGCAATCATCTCGAAATAATGCGATGAGATGATCGGCTGTTGCAACTTATCCCACTGTTTTCCCAAAGAATCAAGCAACGATACGCTTTGGGCGGATTGATTTTTACTCAACTCACTCTCAATCTTTGAAATCGGTTCAAGCTCTTGTCGCTTGAGATTTCCTTTTGCTGATGTGAGCAGGGTTTCAAATGAGAACGGTTCACGGTCTTCAGTCCCCGTTTGTTGGGACTCGTTCTGTTTTACCTTTTGAGGTGCAAAATAAAGAACTGCTGTCAGGACCAATGCTCCTGCTAAAACCAGAAGTTGAGTTCTCTTCGCACCGGACATTAAGCAATCGCTTCAGTTTTCTTGGCTTTGGCATTTTTCACCTTGTTAGCAAAAGTTTTTGCAGGTTTAAATGCCGGAATATTATGTGCAGGGATAATTATAGTTGTGTTTTTCGAAATAATACGTCCCAGTTTCTGAGCTCTTTTCTTTACAATGAAACTTCCGAAACCACGGAGGTAGACATTTTCACCTTCTGTCATTGTGTTCTTGATTACCTTCATTGAAGCTTCAACGGTTTGAAGCACGATGGTCTTTTCGATTCCTGTCTTGTTGGAAATTTCTGCTACTAATTCTGCTTTAGTCATCTCAATATAATAGTTAATGGATTAATTATTAGGGGCGCAAAGATAGTTTTTCATTTGAAACTGAGAAATTTAAACACGAAAAATTTTAAACTTAATAGTTCAAAGTTCTTAGTTCAAAGAGGGTTTTCATAGATTTTGAACTAAAATAGAACGCTTTGAACTTTGAACTGAGAACTTTGAACTGGGAACTTTGAACTGGGAACTTTGAACTCACTTACTCTTCTTTCAGCACAATTTGAGCTGTATGACGACTTCTTTGCTCCAATAAGATGTTTTTGTCCTTTACAAGGGCTTCAAGTGTTGACGGATAATAGTGACGAACGGTGATAAGTTTAAGTCCATCGTTATACAATACTTTGAAGTCCTTTTGAAGATCAGAAATGAGAGACGGTATTTTAAAAGGATCGTTGTCCACACAGACTGAAAAGCTGATCGCTGAATTCTGCATCAGGTTTATTTTCACTTTATGTTCAGCAAGCAACGTGAAGATTTTGCTGAGACTTTCTTCGGCAATGAATGAAAAATCTTTTGCTGAGATTGAAACAAGAATTTGATTCGTCTTGAAGATAAAGGATGGAACAAGCGGTTTTGTTTCTTTGTGATTCCAGATACTTGTTCCTTTTTCTTTTGGAGAAAGAAAAGAGCAAACTCTCAGCGGAATATTTTTGTTTTCCAGTGGTTTGATAGTCTTCGGATGAATAACGGTTGCTCCGTAATACGTCAGCTCAATGGCATCGAGGTAACTGATCTCCTGCAACTTCATGGCATCTCCGTAAAATTTCGGATCAGCACTCAGCACTCCCGGAACATCTTTCCATACAATCATCTCTTCTGCATCGAGACAATAAGAAAGAATCGCTGCGGAATAATCTGATCCTTCTCTCCCAAGTGTTGTCGTGAAATTCTCTGAAGTTGCTGCAATAAATCCCTGCGTGATAATTAAGTTGTTCTCTTTTGTCAATTCAGGAATTTTTCTTTTGATTAGCTTCTCTGTGAGATCCCAGTTTATTTTTCCCTCGCGATATGTATTGTCAGTGATGATGCAGTCTCGGATGTCGAGCCACTCATTTTTGAAATTGTGTTCACCGAGATACGTTGAAATAATTTTTGTTGAGATCAGTTCTCCTTGCGAAACGATTTGATCGTAGGCAAAAGCATATCCGCGTGAAGGCTCTTCTTCCAGGATCCAGTCAATTTCTACAAAAGCAATGTCAAGGTCTTTGTAAATTTTGTGATCACTTTTAAAACCAAGTTGATCGAGGATGTTTACATGATAAGTTTTTACTTCTTCAACATATTCTTTCAGTCGTTCGTCTTTGTTAACGTAGGAAGTAACTACTTTTTCAAGTGCATTGGTAGTCTTTCCCATTGCGGAAACTACAATCACCAATTTCTCATTTTTGAAAAGAGAAAGGATGTCAGCGACATTTTTTACTGAAGCTGCGTCCTTTACTGAAGCGCCACCGAATTTGAAGACTTTCATATCAGCCCCTCTCCAACTCTCCCCAAGGGGGAGAGCATGTTGTTAATTTTTTGCATTAGAATTTGAAGAAGCGAATTACTCATAAATTTTTCAGACATTACTTTCAGTTCCTTAAATGGAAAAGTCTTCAACCTGAAACTTAAAATTAATTAAGTTTCTACTCCCTTCCCTCAGGGAAGGGTTGGGGATGGGCTTTTATCTGCTCTTCCGTCATCTTGCAATCAAGCCATTCTGCTTCGATAGATGATCCGAGTTTTTTGTAGAACTCAATGGCGGGAGTATTCCAATCGAGGACCTGCCAGTGAACCTGTTTTGCTCCGATTGATTTTGCTTCTGCCACAAAGGCATCAAATAATTTTTGTCCGATTCCTTTTCCGCGGTATTTTTCTGAAACGATTAAATCATCGAGATACAACCCTTTCCCTTTCCACGTTGAATACTTTACAAAGTACACGGCCATTCCGACAATCGTTCCATCCAATTCAGCGACATGAAATCCGAAAACAGGATTACTGCCGAAACTATCACGCTGCATGTCTTCAACAGTATTCGTTACCTGCTCGGGAGCTTTTTCAAATAAAGCTAGTTCCCTTACAAGCGATAAAGCGCTACGCAAATCTGCTTTCTGACCTTTGCGAATGATTACTTTCATGATTGAATATTGAAGAATGAAAATTGAATATTGCTACTTTATTTTTCAATATGCAATTTTCAATATTCAATTAATATAAATTCCGTACCCTGATCGTATGCTTCACCTTCTTCATTTCTTCCAGAACTTCGGGAGGAGTGTTTTTGTCAAGATCAAGTACGACATAACCTATTTGAGCGTTCGTTTTCAGATACTGACCCAAAATATTGACATTCATCTTCGACATCAGGCCGTTGATTTCTCCCAAAACTCCCGGAACATTTTCGTGAATGTGCAGCATGCGATGTGTATCATCTTGCACAGGCAGATTTAATGCAGGAATAGTAAGTGAACCAACCGTTGAACCTGTTTCAAGATAACTGATCAGTTTATTCGCTCCGTCAATACCGATATTTTCCTGCGCTTCAACAGTAGAACCACCGATGTGAGGCGTGAGAAAAACATTTTCCAAATTCTGATAAGCGTTCGTAAAAGGTTCTTTGTTTGTCTTTGGTTCGCTGGCGTAAACATCGAGTCCTAATCCACCAAGATGTTTTTCCTGCAATGCAATTTTTACTGCTGCTTCGTCAATTAAATCACCACGACCGCAGTTGATAAGGATCGCTCCCTTTTTCATCTGCTTCAGTCGTTCCGCATTGATCATGTTTTTCGTCGAAGCATGTCCGGGAGCATGAAGCGTGATGACATCTGAATTCTTTAACAACTCTTCCAGATTCTTAGCTTGTCTTGCATTGCCAAGTGGAAGTTTCGGTTCAACGTCATAGAACAATACATTCATTCCTAAACTTTCCGCCATCACGCTTACCTGCGCACCAATATGTCCGTAGCCGATGATACCGATTGTTTTTCCTCTCGCTTCAAGGCTTCCGCTGCTGCTTTTCATCCACATGCCTTCATGCATCGCCCTGTTTTTGTCGACCACTCTTCTCATCAGGAGAATTGCTTCGGCAATTACTAATTCGGCAACGGAACGTGTATTTGAAAATGGAGAGTTGAAGACTGCTAGCCCTTTTTCGGTAGCGATTTTCATATCTAACTGATTGGTGCCAATGCAAAATGCACCGATGGCCAACAGCTTGTCAGCATTTGCAAGAACTTTTGCTGTTACTTTCGTTTTTGAACGAATGCCAAGGATGTGAGCACCTTTTATTTTTTCAGCAAGCTCATCTTCACTGAATGTATTGCCTGAATGTTCCACGTTTGTGTAACCTGCATCGTTGAACATTTCCAACGCACGTTTGTGAACACCTTCAAGTAAGAGGACTTTAATTAATTCTTTCGGATAAGAAGTTTTGGGTTGCATGGATAATTGAAATAAGACGGCAAATCTACGAATTACGAATCTATACGAATGTACTAATGTCAATTAGTAAAGGGATCAATATACTAAGTCATTAAAGAACAATCGAGTATTTGTATATTCGCAAAAATTCGTAATTCGTAGATTCAAATGAATCGTGTAAGTTTGTCCACCCTTAACAGCAATCACCCATGAATAAAGTAACCACACTCGGGCAATTCATCATTGAACGCCAGGCGGATTTTCCTTATGCAAAAGGTGAATTGTCGCGCCTTCTAAGGGATATTGGTATTGCTGCGAAGATTGTAAATCGCGAAGTGAACAAAGCGGGATTGATGGATATTCTCGGTGATCAGGGAACGATCAACATCCAGGGAGAAGGTCAGAAGAAACTAGATGTGTACGCTAACGAGCAGTTCATTTCTGCGTTGAGTTCAGGCGGGGAAACCTGTGCTGTGGCTTCTGAAGAGAATGAAGGGCTGGTTCATATCAACAGTGAAGTTTCCAAGAACGCAAAATATGTTGTGTGCGTGGATCCGCTCGATGGATCGTCAAACATCGATGTGAATGTTTCTATCGGAACTATTTTTTCAATTTACCGCAGAGCTACTTTCGGTGGAGTGGTGGAGGAGAAAGATTACCTGCAACGTGGTACGGAGCAGATTGCTGCCGGCTACATCATCTATGGTTCATCCACGATGCTGGTTTACACGACAGGAAAAGGTGTGAATGGTTTTACACTTGATCCGAGTATCGGTGAATTTTGTCTTTCGAATCCTGATATGGTTTGTCCGAAAAACGGAGTGCTTTATTCTATTAATGAAGGTAACTATGTTCACTTTCCTGATGGAGTAAAACAATACATTAAATATTGCCAGGTGGAAGATGTAAAAACCAATCGTCCATATTCTTCGCGCTACATCGGATCGCTCGTGGCGGACTTTCACCGTAATCTTTTGAAGGGAGGAATTTTTATTTATCCTTCCACATTGAAATCACCAAAGGGGAAATTGCGTCTGCTTTATGAATGCAATCCGCTTGCTTTTATCATTGAACAGGCAGGAGGAAAGGCCTCGGATGGCTTCGGTAGAATACTTGAACTCAAAGCAACGTCACTTCATCAGCGCACACCACTTTTTATCGGTTCATCAGAGATGGTATGCCAAGCCGAAGAGTTTATGATGAAATATTCTCCGGTGACGGCTTTGTAAAAATTTAATAACCCACGATTTTAATCGTGGGATTAAACAGTGTGTATAGCCCACGACTTTTAGCCCACGACTTCAGTCGTGGGAGGTTTAGATAATTAAAGATATAAAACCATTTCAATGGTTTTGTTTGATCAATGTGAAATGGCTAAAGCCATTTCCGGAATTGGTTATTGCGTCATAGCCCACGATTGAAATCGCGGGCTATTCTTTGATGCTTTGTTTTTTTTGAGCAACGTTTTATTTTTTACTAATTTCATATTTTCATTTTAAAATTTTTTCTCATGAACCACACATTTACAAAAATCTGGATGCATGTCGTTTTCTCCACCTTCGAAAGACGACCGATCATTTCAAAAAATCTCGAACCATTTTTGCACAAGCACCTTTGGCATTTGCTCAATGAGATAGAGTGTATTCCGCTTGCCATCAATGGTTACAATGATCATGTGCATGTTTTATTTCTCCTTCACCCGACAAAATCGATTGCTGAGGTGCTAAAACAGTTGAAGGGAAATTCTTCACACACGATTAATCAGTCGAATATTATCGCGGAGAAATTTTCCTGGCAAACCGGCTATGCCGCATTCTCAGTGAGTGAATCACAGGTTGGAAGAGTGAAAGCCTATATCGACAACCAGAAAGCACATCATCAACAGCGTTCTTTTCAAAATGAAGTCGAGGATTTCATAAAGGTGTATGAGTCCCAAAAATAACCCATGACTTATATCCCACGACTTCAGTCGTGGGATATTTAGATAATTAAAAATATAAATCCATTTTAATGGCTCGAATCGTTGCACCGGAAATGGCTAAAGCCATTTGTTGTATTGATTTCATCTGAATAGCCCACGATTTAATCGTGGGCTATGTACAAACGAATGCGAAGCAAAAACCATTTTAATGGGTTGAATCGTTAAACCATAAATGGCAGAAGCAATTTGTGATATTGATTTCATTATTCATAGCCCACGATTTAAATCGTGGGCTATGAATAATCGAAACGGAAACCAAAACCATTTCAATGGTTTTAATCGTTGAACAGGAAATGGCTGAAGCCACTAGCCGGATTGATTTTACTATTGTAATCCACGACTAAAGTCGTGGGTTATGTATGATAGCGATGAATCATTAAGGGAGGAAATCTTGTAGCTCATAACGCATAACGTTTAACTTTTTCTACTTTCGTCTTTTATTTTTGAATCGTGACGAAGGATGAGCTGTTGGGGCTGTATACATCACAGCCGAAAATCCGTTCCATTGCATCGCAGATTGAGCAAAAGAATTCCCTAAAGCTCCATCTGAAGGGATTGGTGGGCTCGTCCGATGGAGTTCTTGCGGCTTCGGTTTATACGTCAACTCATCGTCCTCATCTTTTTATTCTCAATGACAAAGAAGAAGCCGCCTATTTTCTGAATGCCGTTGAAAATTTTACCGGAGAGAATTCAGGTTTTTTTTATCCCGCTTCTTACAAAAAAACATTCCAGGTCGATGAACTCGACAATGCCAATGTTCTGCTGAGAGCGGAAGTGTTGAGTCATGTCAGTAAACGCAGCCGCACACTCGTTGTCACGTATGCAGAAGCACTTGCTGAAAAAGTAGTCACCAAGAAAAACCTCGAACAGAATTCGATTGATCTTCGGGTGAAGGAAAAGGTTTCGATTGATTTCATCAATGAGTTTCTGCTTCATCATGAATTTGAGAGCACAGATTTTGTTGCTGAAGCCGGCGAGTTTTCCGTGCGCGGAGGAATCGTAGACATCTATTCTTTCTCAAATGATCTTCCTTACCGTGTTGAGTTCTTTGGTGATGAAGTGGAAAGCATTCGCACATTTGATCCCGTCACGCAGTTGTCGGTACAGGCGATGAATCACGTGACCATCATTCCGAATGTACAGACAAGGTTGTTGCAACTTCATCATACTTCCTTTCTTGATTTTATTCCGGCTGACACAGTTGTCTGGGTGAAAGATCTTTCATCAGTAATGAGTTTTGTTGACATTCATCTTGCAAAGGCAAAAGAGCTTGTTGAGCAGTCGAAATCCTATCCTTCTGAAAAACTGGATGAGATTTTCGAATCGTCTGAAGAAATAAAAAAACGTTTGGAGAAATTCACGGTGGTTGAATTCGGGAAACGAAATTATTTTTCTTCCACGGATGAATTTGATTTTCATTTTTCACCTCAGCCAAGTTTTAATAAAAAATTTGAATTGCTTGTTGAGAATTTACAGAGCAACAGGAAAGAAGGAATTAAAAATATTCTGTTTGCAGATTCCGGAAAACAGATTGAAAGGCTATACGCAATTTTCGAAGACCTCGAAAAGAAAAATGGAGTTAAAAATAAAGTCGAGTTCACTTCTTTGTTGCTTTCACTTCACGAAGGGTTCATCGATCATGATCTTAAACTTGCCTGTTACACCGATCACCAGATCTTTGATCGTTATCATCGTTTTCGATTAAAGAAAAATTACAGCAAGAGTGAAGCGATTACGCTGAAAGAACTGGCGAGCTTAAAACCCGGAGATTTTGTCACACACATCGATCATGGAGTAGGAAAGTTTGCCGGGCTGGAAACGATTGAAGTGAATGGAAAGCCGCAGGAAGCTGTTCGTCTGATCTACAAAGACAATGACATTTTGTATGTCAGCATTCATTCCTTGCATCGCATTGCGAAGTATACAGGTAAAGAAGGAACGACTCCTTCTTTACACAAACTAGGGTCGAATACATGGAGCACGTTAAAGCAGAAAACAAAAAAACGTGTCAAGGACATTGCAAAAGATCTGATTCAGCTGTACGCGAAACGCAGAGCGCAAAAAGGTTTTGCTTTTTCTCCCGACACATATCTGCAAAATGAACTTGAAGCAAGTTTTATTTACGAGGATACTCCCGATCAGATCAAATCAACGCGTGATATAAAGAAAGACATGGAGCGCGAATATCCAATGGATCGCCTCATTTGCGGTGATGTAGGTTTCGGCAAAACAGAAATTGCAGTTCGTGGAGCTTTTAAAGCCGTTACGGATAACAAGCAGGTTGCGATTTTAGTTCCGACAACGATTCTCGCGCTTCAGCATTACAACACATTCAAAGATCGTCTCAAGGATTTTCCATGCAACATTGATTACATCAACCGTTTTAAATCCGCTGCGAAACAAAAGGAAACATTGAAGAAATTGGAGGAAGGGAAAATTGACATCATCATCGGAACTCACCGGCTACTTGGAAAGGATGTAAAGTTCAAGGACCTTGGTTTGATGGTGATTGATGAAGAACAAAAATTTGGTGTTGCTGCCAAAGAAAAACTGAAAGCGATTCGCGTGAATGTAGATACGCTTACGCTTACTGCAACTCCGATTCCGCGAACATTGCAATTTTCTCTCATGGGTGCGCGTGATCTGAGTATTATCAATACGGCACCGCCAAACCGTTATCCTGTCACAACAGAGATTCACACATTCAGTGAACAAACCATTCGTGATGCTATCAACTACGAATTCTCAAGAGGCGGACAGGTGTTCTTCATTCATAATCGTGTGAGTGACATTCACGACATGGCCGGGATGATTCAGAAACTTTGTCCGGATGTGCGTATTGCAGTTGGTCACGGACAAATGGATGGTGACAAACTTGAAGAAGTGATGATGGATTTTATTGCCGGAACTTCTGATGTACTGGTATCAACTACGATTGTTGAATCAGGATTGGATATTCCAAATGCAAACACGATTATCATCAACCAGGCGCAGAACTTCGGACTTAGCGATCTTCATCAGATGCGTGGCAGAGTAGGGCGTTCCAACAAAAAGGCATTTTGTTATTTGCTCACGCCACCGTTTTTGGTTTTGACACCTGAGGCGAAGCAGCGTCTAAAAGCCATCGAAGAATTTTCTGATCTCGGAAGTGGTTTCAATGTAGCCATGCGCGATCTCGATATTCGTGGCGCGGGAAATTTATTGGGCGGTGAACAAAGCGGTTTCATTTCTGAAATCGGTTTCGAGATGTATCATAAAATTTTGGATGAAGCAATTGCTGAACTCAAGGAAACTGATTTTGCAGAACTCTTCAAAGAAGAGATACACAACAAACCATTCGTAAGCGATTGCCAGATTGATACAGACATGGAAATTTTATTACCGACAGATTATGTGAATAGCGTTACGGAGCGCCTGGTTTTATATAAGGAGCTTGACAGCATTGCTGATGAACAATCATTAAATTCATTTGAAGAAAAACTGCGTGATCGTTTTGGTCCGTTACCGCAACCAGCGAAAGAATTGATTGCTACTATTCGTTTACGCTGGCTTGCTGAAAAACTCGGGTTTGAAAAACTCATTCTTAAAAATCAACGGCTCATCGGTTACTTCGTCAGCAATCCTACTTCACATTTTTATCAATCCGAAGTTTTTTCGAAGATGCTGAAGTTCGTTCAAGGTCAATCCAAGAAGTGCAAACTGAAAGAAGACAAGCTGAAACTTTCGCTTTCTGTGATGAACATTTCTTCTGTGGATGATGCGAATGTTTTGCTGCAGCAGATACTAAGTTGATTAAGTTGAATGGGTTGATTGAGGGAAGTGGAAGAGTGTGCGGGTGAGAAAGTGAGAGAGTGGGAAAGTGAGAGAGTGTGCGGGAGAGAATGGGAAAGTGAAAATACCTCCTGATAGGTCGCGCAGCACCTGTCAGGTTGTGGTCATAATTTTCTTGCTTACTATGAAAACGAGCGCTTCATGATTAGCCCCGATTGAAGTGGAAAGCCCGCGTGAAAACGCTTCGACTTCGCTCAGCGTGACAATGCAAGCGGCTTGGAACGGAAAGCGGGAATGAAGTAAAATTG
>JAYTXY010000012.1:0-13488 GCA_043742705.1 Bacteroidota bacterium | reverse complement strand
ACACTGAAGTGGATTAAGCAGTGACACGAACAGGCGTTGTTTGGACTCTTTCTATTTACATTTCACTATCTATTCAATCAGGAATTTGCGGGTTGTTGAATTTCCATTTTTACTTATTACTTGGAGAAAATAAAATCCAGTGCCAAGATTAACACGATTGAAAATGGCTGATTGCTCAGCTAATTTTCCTTCTCGTATTTGCTCACCTAATGAGTTGTAAATTTTCAGTTCTCCATTTTCAAATTTCTTACTGACCTTAACTATTGATGAAGAATGAAGAGGGTTTGGAATTATATTCAATAAGTCTTCTTCCTGATAAACATTAGAAACAACAGCCGTGTATTCAAAACAACTTGGTGGTCCGTACATTAAACCATGCGTACTTCCTATACCTTCTATCAGTGAAGAAATACAGTTTGGAGCAAAATCAGGAGAATAATTAAATCGCCTCCTGTATTGTCCATTAATTAAAATAGAATCTACTGACCTAACAATCGAATAATAAGGTGCATGGTAATTCTCTGCCCAAAATGCTTTGCTCGCATCGATTGTATCACCCACACTTAAATTAAAATCAAAGAGAATCGTGTCAGTGTTTGAAGCAGTAATCAGTAACCAGACTTTCTTCAATACAGTATCCTGACGAATAAAATAAGTCGTTGTATCTATTGATGTATCCTGAAGACAATGATCGTAGGTAATTTCATAATGCTGCAATACTGAATAAACATTGCCATTTATTAATTCATGTCCGCTCATTAAATAAGTTGAATATGTTTCGTAATCAATTCCGCAAAAACAACATCCGGTTCCGGTACTTTTGAAACAACACCAAGTTGTGTTGGAATCGGGAAAAGCATAATAAACTGAAGTCTGTGCTTCAGATTTCAAACATGACAGAATTGAAATTACGAATAAAATCTTATTCATCCCATCCAATTTACAAAACTGAAATTTTATCAACAGAGTCAGCTACACCTTCTTTTCCTGCAACTCATTCAACTCATTGAGCAGCCATTTGGATGTGGCATTAAAGTAACGCTTTTGTCTGAAAGCTCCTGCCCATTTAATTCCTCCGACAACGTTGGCGAAAAAAACTTCATCAGCTTTCGTGACCTGGTCAATGGAAAGTGCAACCTCGTGAATTTTCTTTCCGCGTTCGTTCAGCATCTCAATAATCTGTTCTCGCATGACTCCTGCAATGCAGCCTTCATTCAATGAAGGAGTATAAATCTCTTCTTTCGATACAAGGAAAACATTGGCGCTGATTCCCTCACTGATTCTTCCGGCATCGTTGAGCAAGATGCAATCATCAAGTCCTTGCTTATCCTTGTAAATCCCCGCCATCACGCTTACAAGCGAGTTGGCTGACTTTGCATTTGAAAACTTATTTCTTGATTTTGTAAGATCAGAAAACACATCAATGCGTAAAGGATTTTCATTCAGTTGATACTCATTTGCCTCCAACGGTTCAGCTTCAATGAGAAAAGAAACTTCATTGGAAAGAGGAGCGTATTGTCCACCAGCATTTCGAAATACTTCCATACGGATTCGTCCATTTCCTTTCAACTCATTTACTTGGTCGAGGTGACGAATGAGCAGGTACAAATTGTGAAAATTAAAATCATCTCTCCACGTCATTTCAAAAAGCTGCATGTCCCGTTTCAAACGATTGAGGTGTTTTTCGAAGAACAGAATATCACCGTGCATGAGCCGTATGCTTTCAAACACCGCATCTCCAAAACGGAAAGCACGGTTGTTCGACATCAGCACCGGCTGATCAGCAGGTAAAATGTTACCGTTATAATTAACAAAAGCGGGACTTGTCATGAAAGAATTTCTGATGCAAAGTTAGCAGAAGGAACAACTGAAAACAGGAGTTCAGAAAATTTAATCAACAAGATGAATAACATTCATCAGTGAACTGTTTGGCTGAATCTTAATCGCTTTCACTCCTGCTTTCTCCCCTGCCTGAATGTCCCGTTCAGCATCTCCGATAAAATAAGATTTAACAGCGTCAACCTGAAACCGGGCAATTGCTTTTTCAAGCAACAAAGAATCCGGTTTGCGGCAAATGCATTTACTGACATCAGGATGATGCGGACAATAATAAATCTCCGCTAGTTCAATTCCTTGATTCTTCAATGCGCGAACCAGATGCAAATGCAGATATTCTACTTCTTCTTTTGTATAAATGCCTTTTGCAATTCCGCTTTGGTTACTGATAACAATCAACAGATATTTCTTCTGCTGAAAAACTTTAAGAGCTTCAATCAATCCTTCGTTCAATTTAAAATCTTCCAGCAACCATGTATAATCTCCGCGTTCAGCGTTGATGACTCCATCGCGATCCAGGAATACAGCTTTATTTTTTTCAGATCGCATTGCGGAAATAAATTAGCTGGTCAAAAAAATGAATGACAAGCGCAGGTTTCAGAATTATTGTCAATGCAAATCCATACAAAGCTCCCCAAAAATGAGCATCGTGGTTGATGTTATCTCCGCCCCGTTTTGAAGCATAGTAACAGTAGATTAAATAAGCTGTTCCGAAAATGATGGAAGGAAGACAAAGGAAAGGTAATCCGTAAAGACAAAGTTTATCAAGAGGATTGAAAAGAATAAACGCAAAGACAACGGAAGAAACACCACCGGAAGCTCCGAGAGCATTGTATGAAGGATCATTTTTATGTTTCCCGAATGTCGGAAGCACAGACATCATCATACCACCAAAATACAGCAGAATAAAATAGACCGTTGCTTTCTCTCCGAAAATTTCACTGTAATAAAACTCGACTGTACTGCCGAAAAAATACAACACATACATGTTTACAAGAAGGTGAATCCAGTCAGCGTGAATCAATCCACTGCTGATAAAGCGGTACCATTGACGGTTTGAATGAATAATGTATGGATTAAAAATCATCCTGCTCTTCAATTCCTCCGATTGAAAAGCAAGAAATGAAACTACACAGGTCGCAATCAGGATGATGATAGTCACAAAGCGGAATAAAATTTAACGTGAAAATTGTTCGCTGAGAAATTACACCGTCACAGCAAACAGTTCTTTCAGTTTTCCAACGGCAAAATCAATTTCTTCTTTGGTGTTGTATTTACTGAATGAGAAACGAACGGAAGGACGATCAGGATTTACTTTCAGCGCTGTGAGAACGTGCGAACCAATTTCGCTTCCCGAACTACAGGCACTGCCTCCGGAAGCTGCTATACCACTGATGTCAAGATTAAAGAGAAGCATCTCTGAAATATCAGAAGGAGGAAATGAAACATTCAGCACAGTATAAAGACTGTCACCTAAAGCGTCCCCGTTAAATTCAATACCCGGAATATTCACTCTTAGTTTTTCAGACATGTATTGCTTTAAACCAAGAACGTATTGCTGATGTTCAACCAAATGTTCGTTTGCAATATCCAGTGCTTTCGCCAGCCCGATAATTCCATATACATTTTCAGTTCCACCGCGCATGTTTCGCTCCTGCGATCCTCCGTAAATGAACGGCTTAATTTTTATGTTGCTGTTGATGTAAAGAAATCCGACTCCTTTCGGTCCGTGAAATTTGTGAGCAGCACAGGTAATAAAATCCACATTCAGCTCTTTCAGGTTAAAAGTATAATGACCCATAGTCTGAACTGTATCCGAATGAAAAATGGCATCGTACTTCTTACAAATCTCACCAACCTTTTTAATCGGCAGAAGGTTTCCAAGTTCATTGTTTGCATGCATCAGAGAAACAAGACTACGCTCATTGCTCTTTAACAACTCTTCGAGATGATCAGTCAGCACTCTTCCTTTTTCATCGAGATCAACATAACTTAATTTAATCTTTCCCTTTTTCTCCAACTCCTGTAACGTATGCAACACAGCATGATGTTCAATTCGAGACGTGATCGCGTGTTTAATACCAAGATCCCGAACCGAACAATGAATTGCAGTGTTGTTAGCTTCTGTTCCTCCTGAAGTAAAAAATATTTCAGATGGAGAAACCTGCAGCCATTTCGCCACAGACTTTCTTGCATTTTCTATTGCTGCTCTTGTTTCTCTTCCAAACGAATGAATCGAAGAAGGATTTCCGAAATACGTTTTCATCATCGGAAGCATAGCATCCAACACTTGGGGATCAAGTGGTGTGGTGGCTGCATTGTCAAGGTAAACGCGCATTCTTTTCAATTTTTGATTTTTAATTTTTTATTTTAGTTCGGAAGCGTAGTAGAACTATCTTGCTATCGCACTGATCATGTCTTTGATGTCAAAAATAATTTTCTCTGCAAGATTCTTCGCTGTTGTCTGTGACTGACTTTCTGCATAAATACGAATGATCGGCTCCGTATTGCTTTTGCGAAGATGAACCCATTCTTTGTCGAATTCAATCTTCACTCCGTCAATCGTATTCACAGGTTGCTTTCTGTATTTATTTTTTATCTCATCGAGAATATGATCTACATCAATTTCAGGAGTGAGTTCAATTTTATTTTTCGAAATGAAATAATTCGGATATGTTGAACGAAGCATGGAAGCTGTTTTTCCAAACTTCGCAAGATGACTCAGGAACAATGCAATTCCAACCAACGCATCACGACCGTAGTGAAGTTCAGGATAAATAATTCCGCCATTTCCTTCTCCGCCAATCACGGCATGGTTCGCTTTCATTGCTTCCACTACATTCACTTCACCGACAGCGGCAGCAAAATATTTTCCGCCTGCTTTTTCTGTTACATCACGCAATGCACGTGTAGAGGAAAGATTGGAAACCGTATTTCCTTTTTTGCCTGATTGATTCTTCAGCACATAATCCGCCACAGCAACAAGTGTGTATTCTTCTCCGAACATATCTCCGTCTTCACACACAAATGCAAGGCGATCCACATCAGGATCTACAACGATTCCAAGATGAGCGTTTTTCTTTTTTACTTCTTTTGAAATATCTCCAAGGTGTTCAGGCAACGGTTCAGGATTATGAGGAAACTGTCCGTTAGGTTCACAATACAATTCATAAATTGTTTCTACACCAAGTGCTTTGAGCAAAGCAGGAACTGCGATTCCGCCTGTTGAGTTCACGCCATCCACTACAATCTTAAAACCTTTTGCTTTGATCGCTTTTACATCGACCAGCGAAAGCGAAAGAATTTTTTCAATGTGTTTCTGAAGATAGTTTGGTTCTGTTGAATACTTACCAAGTTTGTTAACGTCAGCAAAAACAAATGACTCCTCTTCAGCAATCTCCAACACTTCTTCTCCGTCACGCGCGGAAATAAATTCCCCTTTGTTATTGAGAAGTTTCAACGCATTCCATTGTTTCGGATTGTGACTCGCTGTAATGATAATTCCACCATCTGCTTTGAGATCAACGACAGCAAGTTCAACGGAAGGCGTGGTTGAAAGTCCCATGTACACCACGTCAATGCCCATTCCTTTCAGCGTTCCCGCCACAAGGTTCTGTACCATTTCACCGGAAATGCGCGCGTCACGACCGATTACAACAGTCTGCCTTTTATTTTTCTGAACGCTGTTTTTAATGATCCATGCACCAAACGCAGCGGAAAATTTAACGATGTCCGATGGAGTCAGATTCTCTCCACTCTTCCCCCCAATTGTCCCCCTGATTCCGGAAATTGATTTAATTAATGCCAAGGTTTTTGATGATTAGATTTATGATGCAAAGTTATTTTTTTTTGTGACATCTTGGTTCAAACGATGTGATGAAACACATTCAATGTTCTGTTTTTTCTCCTCTGTAAACTACGTATTTGATTCTTTAGAAGGGTTTACAGACGTTTTTAACGATTTCATGTGGATAACTCACATCTCTTCAAAAGTGTTATCGGTCAATTTCATTATCTTTGTTCTACACAATTCCAATTGTCTGAACTAACTAATCCTACATGGAAGAAGAAGAATTCGAAAGCACGGGAGAAGACCAAAATCAGATTAAAAGTTTCATAGAACGTTATGAGGAAATGCTTCGCAACAAAGATGCTTACTTCTTTGATGTGGATGCTTTTCTCAACATCGTGGACTTTTATATTGAAAAAAACGATCCGGTAAAATCGCTGCAGGTAATTGAGTTTGCCAAACAACAGCATCCTGCTTCAGTGGAATTTCTTTTGCGTGAAGCACAGCTTTTGAGCATGGTTGAGAAGCATGAAAAGGCACTCGACATCCTGGATATTGCCGAAAACCTTTCTCCCACCGATCCTGATATCTACATGATCCGCGGAAGTATCTATTCTCAACAACAGAAATTTGAGCTGGCAATTGAGAGTTTCAACAAAGCCATTCCGCTTGCCAGCGAATTGGATTTACTTTATCTGAACATCGCTTATGTATATGAAAGCTGGGGAGATTACAACAAAGCGATTCAGTATCTGAAATTATGTCTTGAAGATAATACAGAGAATGAAATTGCTTTATACGAACTTGCTTTCTGTTTTGAGTTTACTGATCGCCTGTCCGAAAGCGTTGATTTCTATAAACAATTTATTGATCGTTGTCCGTACTCTTATCCAGCATGGTACAACCTAGGAAATGTGTACAACCGTCTTGGTGAATTTGAAGAAGCACTTGGAGCATATGACTATTGCCTGGTCATCAAGGATGATTTTTCCTCTGCTTTTTTCAACAAAGGAAATACACTAGCGAACTTAAGTCGTTACAGCGAAGCGATTGATTGCTATAAAAAGACTTTTGAGTTTGAAGTTCCGGATGCACTCACTTATTATAACATCGGTGAATGTTACGAGCAGTTGGAGCAAATGCAAAAGGCCCGTGATTATTACAAGAAAGCAACGAAGATGGAAGCGAACCTTGCTGAAGCATGGTTAGGAATTGGTATTACGTTGCAGAATGAAGAACGCTGGTTTGAATCCGTTCACTACATCAAAAAAGCGCTTGAACTGAACAATGAAACTTCAGAATTCTGGTTTGCTTTAGGAGAATCAGAATATCATTTGAACAATCATGTTGCTGCAGAGATTGCTTACAAGAAAGTGATTGAACTCGAACCGGAGAACATGGACATCTGGCTGGAGTATTCTCACTTACTCATGACAGACGATCGTCCTGATGAAGCCATCGAACAAATAGAAAACGGATTACTTCTGCTTCCTGATCAGCCGGAACTCTTGTATCGTCTCGCCTGTTATCATTATTCACGCGGAAAAGTTTCCGAAGCATACTCTGTACTCGAAAATGCACTGGAAAAAAATCTCCAGCTTTCTCATACGATGTTTGAATATGCACCTTCCATGGAGAATGACAAAAACATTCTTCACCTCATTGATCTTTACAAAAACAAACAATGAATTTTTCTCTTGATAATATTCCGAAGCGAACCAAAAAGCCTCGTGAATCCGGTTTGACCATGGTCATGGATAAAGGACTGAGTGTGCGCGAAGCGGAAGACCTCGTGGAATCCGGTGCAGAATGTGTTGACATTGTTAAGTTGGGATTCGGAACCGCATACGTAACTCCGAATCTTGAGAAGAAAATTGCCGTGTACCGTTCTGCAGGATTGCCTGTCTATTTTGGCGGAACGTTGCTTGAAGCTTTTATTATCAGGGATCAGTTTGATGATTACAGAAAGCTCCTTGATAAATTCAAGATGACGCATGCTGAAATTTCTGACGGCTCCATTTCATTATCTCATTCGAAGAAATGTGATTTCATAAAGAAGCTTAGCAAACAAGTCACTGTGATTTCTGAAGTAGGATCTAAGGAAGAAGGAATCATCATTCATCCAAACAAATGGATTGAGATGATTGAAAAAGAATTATCAGCCGGAGCATGGAAAGTAATTGCAGAAGCCCGCGAAAGCGGAACGGTCGGGATTTACAGACCAAGCGGAAAAGCGCACGTGGTGCTGATCAACAAAATCATTGCAAAAATTTCTCCTAATAAAATCATTTGGGAAACACCTGCGAAATCAGGTCAGGCGTATTTCATCAAATTACTTGGGGCGAATGTAAACCTCGGTAACATTGCTCCGAATGAAGTACTTGCTTTAGAATCGCTGCGGATTGGATTGCGGAGCGATACTTTTTTTGAGTTTATTAAGTAGTACGAATTCTGCATGCTTGCGGAGCGGATGCCCTAATAACGGGTTGGCATTCAATTGTTATTTGTATTGTTTAAATTCACGCAGTTACCTTGAACTTTTATTCTAAAACTAACTAGCATATGAAAAATCAAAAGCTACAAACATTAATTTTATTTCTTTTTATTTTAATAATAACATCTTGCTCACCAATGTATCAGGTTTTAGAGACCACATCTCCAGATACTAAAGTTAACAATGACAATTTTGTTTTTGAAAATTCAGAAGTAAAAATCAATTACAATTTTTGGAGCAATGGAGGCTCTATTTCCTTTTTTATTTTTAATAAGCTTGACGAGCCAATTTACATAGACTGGAACAAATCTCACCTGGTTTACAATGGATCATCTTATGAATACTGGTTTGATTCCGAAGAAACCAAATCATTTTATTCATCAGCAACGCAAACGAATTCTTACACGTTTGGTCAAGCCATAGTTGACATTATCACTAACGAATCAACAATAAACGGAACAGCAGATTCCTATAGTAGGACATCAACTTCCCGAAATAAAATTGGAGTGGCCTCGTCCACCAAATTTAAACCTAAACAGATCATTCATATTCCTCCTAAAAGCGGCATTCAGGTGTCTAAATTCAGTATTAGTAAAAGCCCCTATTACGACTGCGACTTTAATTTGAAACTAATCATCTCAAGAAAGGAAATTAATACTGCATCTTATTCTAAAGACGATTCTCCCTTAAAGTTCAGGAACTACCTAACTTATTCTCTAAAAGAATCATTCGAGACTAGCAAAGTAGTTAACAACGAATTCTATATTTCCAAAATCGACAATATGAATCAATATGCTTTTCAAGGTAAATCCTACAATGAAGAATATTGCAAACAGAATGGATACAGAACTAAAAAACGTGTTTTTGAATACCCTTATAAAAAGCCAAACGCTTTTTTCATCAAAGCTCTAACACACTAACTCACTAATTATAAGATTCGCAAAAAAAAAGTTAGACCAAATAAAAAATCGCAACCTACTGTTAGAATGTTTGAGAGCCCCACGGGGTGCAATTTTTTGTTTACCCTTCTTCTTACCCTACCAGCCAAAAACAAAAAAACGGTAATTTCTGGAGTTTTATCAGCTGCCTTAACGCTCCGAATTTATGATGTACAATTCAAACTAACCACCTAGAATGATTGAAGAAATATTCTATCTTGATGAAGGACACATCAAAATAACAGCGGCCTCAGTAGGAATAAGCGCGAGACGTTGGAAATCTATTAACGCAGCAATAGTTAATGAAGACAATTACAAATCTATAATGAAGGCGAATCGTTTTGATATTCTTCCGATTGTTTCAGCTGATAAAGTGCCCTATGAATTTTTCAAAGCAAATAAGCCAAACAACTACGAGAGCATTTCACGACTATCAATTTCTCATAGCGATGTTGTTTCTCTTGACACATCAATACGTGATATCATCAAAGGATTTGTTACCGACAAAAGAACATTTTACTTTTTAACTTACCACAATCGAATCACGGGACTTATTACAATAGGAAACTTAAATTGTCGACAAGTTCAAGTTTATGTATTCGGACTTATTTGTGAGCTTGAAAGAAAATTAGGAGAATTTATTGACCGAAATTTAACTCAAAAGCAAATTGAAGATTTTTTGATTGAAAAATCAGCTACTAACGATAAGGTAAAAGAAATATTGCAGCGCTTTCGAGAACTGACAGAATCTGATCTAGAAAATAGTTTAATTGAACATTTATTTTTCATTGACTTTTTCAACATTATTGAAGATTTTGAACTTCTCAGTTTACTGAACTATTCAAAAAAATCTTGGAGAGAATTGACGAGCATAAACGAACTCCGTCACTTGGTTTGCCATCCAACTCGGAGTTTGCTTGACAAGAATAACGACATTGACAGACTATGGAAACGACTGGGACGAATTGAAGAGTTGACATTCCGGCTTAATCAATGGATACAACTTCTGCCAAGCGAAACAGTAAGCCATAAATGACCAGGAGGGTAGCCGTTAACAAAACATGGGACTAGAAAGTTATTTATTTCAAGTAGAGTTTGAATCAAGCGTGGAAGAATCCAGGGCAATTGATATTCTTTTACAATCTGGGATGAATTTCTCCATTAGATCTGAGAATAAACCAGAAACCGAATATCGATCATACTTTTTTAAACTTCGTACTCAATCTGGTTTGACCGAAGCACATTTATTTTTTGATTCTAATCAAAAATCAATAGACAGTTTTAGCTTACGTTTTTCTGTAATGAGTCCGAGAACAGTTATTAAGCAGACTCTTGATTTACTATCTCAAATCAATTCGATAACACCTATTCGAATTTATGACACAGAAATACACAACCACTTGTATCGCAAACTTCGAATAGAGGGTATTGTTGATAAGAACTTTCAAGGAATTCAAGATACAAAAGGTGCTGAGCGAATAAAGCAACTCTGTTATATTACAACCGATTTAGGGATTTTTATTAAAAACGAATTTGAAGTTCAAAAGAGAGAAATAGTTCTTAATAACAAGAAAGGTGAAGTAATTGAAGGAGGCGTCAAGACTACTGAAGCTATTGAAAAGAAAAATCAGTTTCACCGTTTTATTTCTTGGATATTTAAAGAGCTTTAGTGTTAAAGGCTATGCATAACACAAATTGCCGCCATTCTTATTCAAAGCGCAACATAAACAACTTTCTTCGTCATAAAAAAATCTTCTTCGAAAAAATTCTGAAGATCAAATTGCATCACTTTTTTATTCAGCGTAGTTATTTCTTCTTGAAGATCGCCTCCTTTAAGATACAAAATTCCATTGTGCATTTCATTGAAGCTGTCTTTCTTCACCGAGAATTTTACCCATTGATAAAATTCAGGAAGTGTGGTCACTGCACGGCTTACAATGAAATCAAATTTTTCTTTCAACTCTTCCACTCTTTTCTTTTCTGCCGTCACATTTTTTAGTTTCAATGCTTTTGCGACTTCATTCACCACAGTAATTTTTTTTCCGATGGAATCCACCAAATGAAACTGAGCTTCGGGAAAAAGAATTGCTAATGGAATCCCCGGAAATCCACCACCTGTGCCAACATCCAGCACAGTTGTTCCTTTCTTAAACTGAATGACTTTGGCAATTCCTAATGAGTGAAGGACATGATTAACATACAGGTTATCGATATCTTTTCTCGAAATTACGTTGATCTTTGAATTCCAGTCAGCGTAGACTTCCTTTAAAAGTGAAAACTGATCCTGCTGATCCTTGGAGAGATCAGGAAAATATTTTAGAATGATTTGGGAGGACGAATTCATTCAGAAGCAAATCGAGAACGGAAAGTAAGAAAGACAAAATGAAGTCTCCAATAAAAAATCAAAATTCACAAATAAAAAATTCCTTAAATCTGCTCTTCCTGATTCTTGAGAATCTGGTACAGGAATTCTCTCGCTCTGAATAACTGTGCTTTCACCGTTCCTAAAGGAAGCTGGAGTTCATCAGCAATTTCTTCGTACGAGCGTTCCTGGAAATAACGCAACTCAACGAGGCGTTTGTAACGTGGTTTTAATTTCTCAACCACATCACGCATCACGAGCGCTTTCTGCTTCTTAATCATGTTCTCTTCCGGATCCAGCATCGGAGATTTAATTTCATACTGCATCTCTTGCCCGTTGTCATTCTCCATGCTTTTATCAATCGAGAACGTCATCTTCTTTTTCCTGCGGATAAAATCGATGCAGTTGTTGGTGGCAATTTTAAAAAGCCAGGTACTGAATGCATAATCAGGAGTGTATTGATGAAGGTTCTTGAACGCCTTGCCAAATGCTTCAATCGTGAGATCATCGGCATCATCGCGGTTATTCACCATCTTCAGCAACATGAAATAAATGGAATCTTTGTAACGCTGCATCAGTTCCGCATACGCCTTCTGATCACCTTTTACAGCCTGACCTACGAGCTTAAAATCTATTTGCGCCTTTTCAGACAGATTCGGATTTACTTCCATGGTTTTTGTTTAGTGACAAGGTTTGAGAAGAAAAATACTGGTTGCAATACTGTGTTAAAGAATTCAAGCAACGGGAAAAACCACACCAGGTCAGTCTCCTGCAATTTCTTTGAGCTTATATAAAGTGTGGGCAATTCGATAAGTATTTTTATTGAATACAAAGATACAACGATTCTCCAATCAAAACGCAACACAAGCAACGCAAGAAGAGAGATGTAAAAAAATAATGCAGAGCAGGAATTCAAAAAGAGAATGATCTTATGTGTTCCCTTGTAAAATCTACCTGTTCCAATGTGCCTGCGTTTTTGCACAAACCATTCATTGAATGTAGTCTTAGCATCGGAATAGGTAAATGAAGAAGGATGTATTTCAATTTTCGTGTTCGACTTCGTGGCATTCTCATTCACAAATAAATCGTCATCACCTGAAAGCAAATGATAATGTCTTGCAAAACCTTTCGTCCTGAAAAAAAGAGATTTCCGGTAAGCCAGGTTTCTTCCAACTCCCATGTAAGGCATTCCCGCCATGGCAAAAGAAAAATATTGCATTGCAATTGTAAACGTGTCGAACCGAATCATCTTATTCAGAAAACCTTTTTCCTTCCGGTAAGCTCCGTAACCTAATACGATCTCAGTTCCGCTGTTACTGAAATGGCTTTGCATCCCGGTCAGCCAGTTTTCTCCCGAAGGCATGCAATCAGCATCTGTGAACAGAAGAATGTCGTGCTGCGCTGCTTTTATCCCGAGTGTTAATGCGAACTTCTTCGCATGGCGATATTTTTCCTGCTCCTTGATGGTGACCACTTTTAAACGCGGATGACTCTTTTGCATTTCTTCAAGGTATGTACCTGATTCATCCCAGGAACAGTCATTCACCACCACCACTTCAAACGAAGGGTAATTTTGTTCAAGCACGACAGGAAGATACTTCCTGAGGTTATTGACTTCATTACGAGCGCAAACAATAACAGAAACAGGCTGAGTCCCCTGTGCCATCGTTGGAATTTTATAAAACGTGAACCGGATATAAACGACTACGTAATAAATCACCTGCACTGAAAATGCCGATAAAAAAATAATAAGCAACACCGTCCTCAGGTGATCCTGAATCTCCATCATAGTTCTTTCCTCGAAATGCTAAACAATCCGTCTTTGTACAAATGTAAAAGCATCACTTCAAACAATCTCTCTATATTTGGCGAGATATTAACGTTGAAATGTTTATTACTCTATAGTTCAAAGTTCTCAGTTCAAAGTTCAAAGCGAGGTTATTTAATCCCAAACTTTGAACCTTGAACTTTGAACAAATTATGTTTATGAAATTTAAATTAGAAGCGAAAGACAAAAGTTGCAAAGCTCGCGCAGGTGAGATTACGACCGATCACGGAAAAATTCTCA
>JAYTXY010000011.1:0-28557 GCA_043742705.1 Bacteroidota bacterium | reverse complement strand
GTTTTTTAAAAGGCATTGATGGCGCATTTCATCTTGCGGATCGCCGGAAGAGCTTGCTGCTGTACGATTTGAACTATGACTATTATTACAGGTACCTTGATGTTATCCGTTCCGTTACCGCAGAAGAGTTAACAGCGTTAGCTTGGAAATATCTTGATTCAGCTGATTTTTTCGAGGTTGTGGCAGGCATAAAATAATTGCGATTCGAACGATTATTTAGTAGCTTTGGAGCACATATTAAAACATAAATCTTGCGGTGATAAAAAAAGGCATTCTCCTGTTTATTCTTTTTTTTTCGTTGTTGTCTGATCATGTATCAGCATCACACTTAATGGGTGGCGAGATTACATGGACATGCCTCGGTAGCGGTCAGTATAGATTTCAAATGAAACTATACCGTGACTGCAATGGATTTGCCGGGCCTGCCACAGCAACGTTAAACACAAATGCTCCCGGCTTTGGTGGAGGAATCAATCTTACTTTGCTTTCGCAAACAGATAATTCACCGGTTTGCGCGGCTAGTGGTCCGGCTATTACATGCGCGGGAGCAACCGGAACAACTGCCGGTGCCGTTGAAGAATTTTTCTATCAATCAAATCCAGTTACATTATCAGGAGTTCCTCCTGCCACAGGCTGGGTATTTTGGTACACCAACTGTTGCAGGAATGCAGCCATTGTGAATCTAGCAGTTTCACAGGCAGGATTTACACTTCGGGCAAAGATGTTTCCCTATGGAGCAAGAAATGCAAATCCTTGTTATGACAACTCACCACGCTTTTATGAAAGTCCCCGGACTATTATTTGTACGGGTTATCCGTTTGTGTTCAACCATAACGCTGTAGATAATGAACTTGATTCACTTGTCTATTCATGGGATAAACCGTTAGCTGATAATTCATCAGCTACGTTTTTTAATAACAATGACGTCATTCCATTTCAATCTCCTTACACCTTTAGCTCTCCTTTACCGGGGCCGGGTCAAAATCCCCTGAATACTGCAGCTATTCTTGATCCGTTCAGCGGAGAAGTTAAGTATACCTCATATACATCAGGCACTTTTGTATTTGTGATTAAAGTAACAGCCTACAAATGCAACACAAAAGTTGCTGAGATCTACAGGGAGATCCAGGTGATATTGAATACCTGCCCGAACATCAATACGGGTTTACCAAACAACCCACCAACATTGTTTCCACCTTTTACCAACCCGGTTACAGGAATACCTAATAGTGTATACACTGATACGGTTTATGCCGGACAAAATGTGCACTTTACAATGAATGGAGGAGACTTTGACTTCAATGCAGCATTCCAACCACAGCGTATCAATGTGACTGCATCGGGCCTTGAGTTCGACCCCACCTACGCAAATCCAAACGGAGCTTGTTTGTTTCGCCCGTGCGCAACATTAAGTCCTTCCCCGATCGGTTTCGATACCGTGATTAACTATGCGATTACTTTTGATTGGAATACATCCTGTTCGCAGCTTGGCTTCAGTCAGAGTTGCCGTAGCTTTTCGAATGTGTATACGTTTGTGTTTAAATTCCTGGACGACTTCTGTCCGGTTCCCGGAATATCCACCGCAACTGTAACAATTGTCTTGCGTCCACCACCGCTGGTGCCTGCGCCAAGTATTCGTTGTGTGGCAGTGCAGCCTGATGGAAGTGTTTCATTAAGTTGGGTTCCCGCTCCGGATACAGCAGGAACATTTAAGTCGTTTCACATTTATTATTCTCCGAATGCCGCCGGACCATTTAACCTGATCGACAGCGTGACTAATTATGCACAAACAAGCTACAACCATGTTGGTGTTGATGGAAACAGTACGAGAGCTTTTTACTACATGAAGGTTAAATCAGGATGTGATAATTATACCACGTTTACCAATACGACTGATACAGTACAGGCGATTAAACTTTCAGCAGTGAACACCGGAACAGGTATTGCTCATTTATCGTGGAACTCTACTCATAATCCCCTTATTCCTACCAACGGAAGTTTCTATTACGTCTTCCGTGAATATCCCGCTAATAATTGGGCTCTGATTGATTCAGTGGATACCCAAACAAATCCTACTTACGATGATCCGATTACTGCTTGTAATGATACTGTGAAGTACAGAGTGGAAGTTCCTGATTCTTCAGGATGCCGTTCTGTTTCCAGTGTATCGTCTGATGTTTTCCAGGATCTCACTCCGCCGGGAATTCCTTTCCTGGACTCTGTTTCTGTAAATGCCGGAGGTTTTGCGATTGCTTCCTGGCCTGTCGATACTTCACCGGATACACGTTCGTATGTAATCCTTACGTTGGTAGGAAATGCCTGGACTCCGATTGATACGGTAACCGGTATCAACAATCATTCTTATACGTCCACCCTCAATGCAAACGTTGGTTCTGTTCCGATCCGTGTATTGGCCATCGACAGTTGCGGAAATCCAAGCGCGATGGGAATCCCACAGAAAACTATTTTCCTCACTGCTCAATTGGATGTGTGTGCTTCTTCCATCAATTTGGACTGGAGTGATTATGTCGGCTGGCCGGGAGTTACTTACAGTATTTATGTGAGTGTAAATGGTGGTCCTGTGTTCTTGCTGGATACTACTTCCCAGACAAATTATACGCACCACAATCTGGTTCAAAGTTTTGCTTACTGCTATTTTATTCGTGCCACTGATGTATCTATGGCTGTTCATACGTCCTCATCGAACCATGTGTGTGTGACTGCTCACATTCTTACACTGCCGAGTTATTCATATATTCATACGGCTACAATTACCGGAGATAACAAGGTTACCATCAAAGCGTATGTCGATACTACTGCTGACATTAAGGGGTATAAAATCCTTCGTTCTGAAATGAGGACAGGTGGCTATTCAACCATTGCTTTTATTTCAGCGGTTCCGCTTTCTCCTTTCATTTCTTACACGGATTATACTGCTAAGACCAGCGAGCGAAGCTATTTCTATAAAGTGATGGCAGTAGATGATTGCGATCAGGATGCGTTTACCTCAGACATTGCCCGTACTATTTTCCTTACCGTTGTGCCCAATGATGACATTACAAACACGGTTGAATGGAATGATTACGAAGTGTGGCTTGGCGGAGTTGATCATTATCTGCTCTACAGAAGTATTGACGGAGCTCCTGACGCAGTATTGAATACCGTTGCATTCGGATCAGGAAGAGTGATAGACGATGTGTCGACAAAAATTTATGCTGATGGAGTATTCTGTTACTATGTTGAAGCGTACGAAGGAGCAGGCAACATGTTTGGATTTAAAGATACAAGTCGTTCCAACCAAGTGTGTGTAAACCAAAAACCGATCGTCTTTGTTCCGAATGCGTTTCGTCCGGGCGATGCTTCTTTCAACAATGAATTCAATCCTTTCAAAGCCTTCATCAACGGAACTTCATTTAATCTGGATATTTACAATCGCTGGGGCGAAAATGTTTTTCACAATACAGATCCGAAAAAGGGCTGGGATGGAACTTATAAAGGCAAGACTTCTCCCGATGGTGTCTACGTTTACTTCTTCAAGGTAACGGGAACAGATGGTACTGAGATTGAAAAGAAAGGTACGCTTACCTTAATCCGGTAAAAAAAACCAAGAATGATTTCAAACTCCTTATGTGAAAGCGTAAGGAGTTTTTTGTTTTATGATAGTTAGATTGGTGGTGTCGCAGTTTAGATTTCGGAATTCGAATTGCCAAAATTTCGAATTGTTATTCAGCTTAATTCGCATCCGCCTGAGGCGGACCGCGATCCGCAATTGTGTTAATCAGATCTTAAACTGAGACACTACCGTTAAATTCTTTCTGTTGTGTAACAAGATTCAATCACGTAGATTTGCGTGCAACTTTTTTCAATCCCGCCACCTATGAAAGTTGCAAACGAACGATTTCTCGGAGAAGCCCTTACCTATGACGACATCCTGCTCGTCCCGGCTTATTCCGATATTCTCCCCAACGAAGTAAATGTTTCCGGTAAACTCACCGCAAAGATCAAAGTGAATATTCCGATCATGTCTGCTGCGATGGATACAGTTACCGAATCCGGGATGGCTATTGCCATGGCGCAGGAAGGCGGCATCGGAATCATACATAAAAACATGAGTATTGAGCAACAGGCTGCTGAAGTGAAGAAGGTAAAGCGGTCGGAGAGCGGCATGATTCACGATCCTGTTACACTTCACAAAGATGCTTTGGTAGGAGATGCGCTGAAGATCATGAGGGATTATAAGATTGGAGGCATTCCTGTAGTCACGAAAGAAAATATCCTTGTCGGAATATGTACGAATCGTGATCTGCGTTTCGAAAAAAATCCGAAGCGGCCGATTTCTGAAATCATGACGACTGAGAAATTGATCACTGCAACCGGTTCAATTGATTTGAGAAAGGCGGAGGATATTTTACAGGAATACAAAATTGAGAAACTTCCTGTAGTAGATAAAAAAGGAAAGCTGGTCGGATTGATCACTTACAAAGACATTCTGAAAATTAAATCAAAACCGTTTGCCTGCAAAGATGAATTCGGAAGACTTCGTGTTGGTGCAGCTATTGGCATCACAAAAGATTCTATCGAGCGAGCGAAAGCACTTGTAGAAGCAGGTGTGGATGTAATTACCATGGACACAGCACACGGACATTCAAAAGGCGTAATCGAAGCATTGAAGAATGTGAAAAAGGTATTTCCAAAACTGCAGGTAATTGTAGGGAATATTGCAACGGCTGATGCAGCGAAGATGCTGGTGAAGGCAGGAGCGGATGCTGTAAAAGTGGGAATCGGTCCGGGTTCTATTTGCACTACACGTGTGATCGCAGGAGTTGGTGTACCACAGTTTTCCGCCATCTATCAGGTAGCGCAGGCTATCAAAGATTCAGGTGTCGCTGTAATTGCAGATGGTGGAATCCGTTTCTCGGGAGATATTGCCAAAGCAATTGCTGCAGGCGCACACATGGTGATGCTCGGTTCGTTGCTTGCCGGAACGGAAGAATCACCGGGTGAAACGATGATATACGAAGGAAGAAAATTCAAACTCTATCGAGGCATGGGATCAATAGAAGCGATGCGTGAGGGATCAAAGGACCGTTACTTCCAATCACAGACGGATGATGTAAAAAAATTAGTGCCTGAAGGAATTGTCGGACGTGTTCCTTACAAAGGAACCATTGAAGAAGAATTGTATCAACTCGTTGGCGGACTCCGTGCAAGCATGGGTTATTGTGGAGCGCATACAATTTCAGATTTACAAAAAGCAAGTTTTGTCAGAATCACAGCCGCAGGAGTAAGAGAAAATCATCCTCATGATGTTACCATCATCAAAGAAGCTCCGAATTACTCTAGATAGTTTTTTATTGACCTTTCGTTTGAATTTTTCTGGAGATAAATGCAAAGAGAGAAAGTGGGACAATGAGAAAGTGGGATTGAAAATATTTTCGCACCCTGACACTTTCACACCTTCACACTTTCACATTACCTCACTTATTAAACTCAATCAACTTAATTAACTTAAACACCCTTAAAATTATTCTAACAGTTACCTAAGAATGATGCGCTTTCAACTTCGCCATCAGCTCATTCGAAAAGGAATCAGAATACATTCCATAAGCGTTTACCAACACTCCTTTAATAGTATGTTTTGTGGAGGAGATGGCATATACGATGGCTTCATCAGCAGGGTCGGTGTCGCCTTCGAAACGATGCACTTCATCAATCATAAACTCATCGGGATTTAATGAAATATTCTCGTCTGAATAGTTAATACCTGTGTCGCTGAGATTGAAATTTGCAGTATACCCTCGTTTCGCCAAGTCATTCACTGCTTCAGTGACTGTATCATAATTTTTTAAGCCGGATTTTTTCACGGTAGCTATTGTACTACGAAGTTATGATTCTTTTTAGAAGAGTCCCAGTCATTCTGCCGGCCGTCATTCAGGAAGAATCTATTTAATTAAAGGCTTGTTTCACTCAATTGATTGTACGCGAATTTTTACATTAAATCAATTTGTAAAAAAGATGCTTCCAGCATGACTTTGCTCAAGGTGATTTCAGATTGAGCATTGTGTCTTTCACTGTTAAATAATCTTTATTGTTTTCAACAGAGGAATCAGCTTGATTTTTTTGAACTACATTTGATCTGAAATAAAAATAACCGACAAAACTTAAGATCATGACAAACAAAGATTTTTTTATCAGTTCTTGGCAGCGTGAAAGTGCTGTCACTGCGAAAGCAATTCGTTCGTTACCTAACGACATCAGTAAACTTAACTTCCGTCACCATGAAAAGTTCCGTTCTCCATGGGAACTTGTCAATCACATCGGACCTCACGCCAAAGAACTTTCACAGGCTGTTACCGAAGGAAGATTGGACCTGGTAAATGAGGGGAGATTCGACATGAAAGCTGCTCACATTTATAAGAGCACGGAAGAAGCAGCCAAGTATGTAGAGGATCATTCAGCGAAGTTGGTTGAGCTCGTTAAAAAAGCAGATGAGAATACCTGGATGACCAAGGTCGTTCCTGTTTATTGGGGAGAGAGGAAAATATTTGAAATGCCGATGTTCCAGTTGTGTTGGACCATGCACAATGATGTGATCCATCATAGAGGCGAACTTGCGAGCTATTACCGTGTGATTGGCGCTTCACAGCCAAACCTTTACGGACCAACAGCTGAAGAAGAAGAAGCAATGATGGCAAAGGCGAATTGATTTTTTTTAACATTCAGTAGAGAGTACAGAGTAGATTAGGTTGATTGAGTTGATTAAGTCAACGTTTAGCTGAATCAACCTAATTAACTCAATTTACTTAGTCAACTTAATAATTAACAGCAAAAGACAGTATCGGAAAACGGTGCTGTTTTTTGCTTTTATCAGCCTTCCCTTCACCAACCATTCAGAAAACTAGCATTACTTGCGCCCCGAAAATCAGATTTGAATAGCAGCGATCTATTGTTAAATTTGCGCCTCTAAAAAATTACATCTTAATCTATGAATAAGAAATCAGTTATTTCATTCACGTTTGCTCTTTTGCTTTTTACAAGCATGTATGCACAGGAAAAATCAAGTCCGACAATCCTTACGATTGCAGGAGAGAACATCAGCAAAGCTGAATTTGAGCGTGTGTTTAAGAAGAACAATACAAAGGAGTCTTCATTCGATAAAAAATCTGTGAATGATTACCTTAACCTTTACATCAATTATAAATTAAAGGTAAAGGAAGCCATGGCTTTAGGAATGGATACTGCTCAATCATTTACGGATGAACTGGCAGGCTATCGTAAGCAATTGGCGCAACCTTACCTAGTTGACAAGGAAGTAACAGATAATTTGCTTAGGGAAGCTTACAACAGAATGAAAACAGACATCAGGGCAAGTCATATTCTTGTGAAGCTTGCTCTTGATGCATTGCCGAAGGACACGCTTGAAGCATACAACAAAGCAACTAAAATTCGCCAGGAAATTTTAAAGGGCGCTGACTTTGCAAAAGTTGCAAGATTAAAATCAGATGATCCGTCAGCAAAAGACAATGACGGTGACCTCGGTTATTTTACTTCGCTTCAAATGGTGTATCCTGTTGAGACGGCTGCTTATGCGATAAAGGTGGGTGAATTGAGCATGCCGGTAAGAACACGTTTCGGTTATCATATTATTAAAGTAACTGATTCACGTCCTGCACAGGGAGAAGTGAAGGTGGCGCACATTGCTATCGCAGTAAAGACGGGCGATTCTCTCGCTGCATTACAAAAGATCAATGAGATCTATGACAAGTTGAAGAAGGGTGAAAACTTTGAAGATCTTGCCAAGCAATTCTCAGACGATCAGGGTTCGGCAAAGAATGGTGGGATGCTTCCTGTGTTCGGTACGGGTCGGATGGTTCCTGAGTTTGAGAAAGCAGCTTTCGATTTGAAAAACATCGGTGATTTTTCTGCTCCTGTTAAATCGTCTTACGGATGGCACATCATCAAGCTTCTTGAGAAAAAACCGTTGGGAACGTATGATGAACTCCTTGCTGATCTTAAGTCAAGAGTTGGAAAAGATTCACGTGCTGAACTTAGCAAGGCTTCGATGATCAGCCGCATCAAACAAAAATATTCTTTCAAAGAAATACCGAAGTCAAAAGATGAATTTATGAAAGCGGTTGATTCAACTGTTTCTCAAGGTAAATGGACTGCTGATAAAGCGGACGGAATGACTGCTACCATGTTTACATTGCTGAACAAAGCGTTTACTCAAAAAGATTTTGCGAAATACGTAGCAGATCACCAATCACATAAATCAACTTTATCGCCACAGTCACTCGTTAATACAAATTACAACGATTGGATCAGTGAAAGCTGTCTTGCTTTTGAAGAAAGTCATCTTGATTCACTCTATCCTGATTTCAGGAACCTTATGCAGGAATATCGTGACGGAATTCTTCTGTTTGAACTGACTGATAAAAAGGTTTGGTCAAAAGCGGTTAAGGATACGGCAGGTTTGAAAGAGTTTCATGAAAAAAATAAAAACAACTACAAATGGGGCGACCGTCTTGAAGCTACTATCTACACTTGTGCTAACGCCAACGTTGCAAAAGATGTGCGGATGAAAATGAAAAAGATTGATGATGTGGATACGCTGCTTGCAAACATCAACAAAACTTCCCAGTTGAATTTACAGGTGAAGTCAGCAAAGTTTTTAAAAGGAGATAATGAAATTATTGATTCTATTCGCTGGGTTCCGGGAATCACCAAAAACATCAGCAAGAATAACCAGGTTGTATTTGTAGATGTGAAAAAGTTTATGCCTTCTCAGCCTAAATCATTGGAGGAAGCTAAAGGATTGGTAACAGCGGATTACCAGACGTTCCTTGAAAAAGAGTGGATTGATTCTCTTCGTGCAAAATATCCTGTTATTATTCATCAGGCAGTTGTAGATACCGTAACCAAATAAAAATTCAATAAAATAATAGAAATGGCGTTCATTCAGGCAACCGGGTGAACGCCATTTTAGTTTAATGAATCTGTCTTGATTCTTGTCTTTCTTTAAAATTGTTTGAATGAACAAAGTTCGTATCCTTTTCTCTCTTCTCTTTCTCTTCACGGTAACTTCCTGCAAACTTTTCAGGAAGAGTCCGGATAAGAAGAATGCAGTAGCAAGGGTATATGAGAACTATCTTTATCCGGAAGATCTTTCAGGGATTATTCCTACTGGTACTTCAAAGCAAGACAGTATCTCAATCACGAAGAACTTTATTCAGAACTGGATCAGGCAAAAAGTTGTATTGCACAAAGCCGAGGAGAACCTTGACAATGAAAAAAAAGATGTGGAAAAACAATTAACGGATTACCGGAATTCTCTCATTACATACGCATACGAAAAAGCACTCATTGAACAGAATCTTGATACTTCCATCTCAGAAAAAGAAGTAGAGGACTTTTACAATTCTAACCAAAGTAACTTTGAACTAAAAGATAATATTATTAAGGTTATCTATCTGAAACTAAGCAAGAAATCGCCTAAAATTGATAAGGCGAAACAGTGGTATAAATCAGACGCTAAAAAAGATCGTGTATCACTTACGGAATATTGTCACCAGTACGCGATCAATTATTACCTGGACGAAAACGTGTGGCTTTTGTTTGATGATTTACTCAAAGAAATTCCGATCAGGACGTACGACAAAGATCAGTTTCTGCAGAACAACAGGAACATTGAAATAGAAGACTCTTTGAACGTATACCTCGTCAGCATCAAAGGTTTTAAAATCAAGAACAGTGTTTCTCCGTTGAGCTTTGAAGAAAATAACATTCGTACCATGATCATCAACCAACGGAAGTTGAAGCTGATTGAACAGATGGAACAACAGACTTTTGAAAGCGCCAAAAAGAATGGTGACTTTGAAGTGTATTAAAAAATTAACTTTGCAAACTCATGAAAAATAAATATTCAAAATTCATTTCCTTCTTTCCTGCGTTGCTGTGTTGCTTTTCATTTGCAGCCTTCTCCC
Source organism: Bacteroidota bacterium (assembly GCA_043742705.1). Classification (GTDB taxonomy): domain Bacteria; phylum Bacteroidota; class Bacteroidia; order AKYH767-A; family 2013-40CM-41-45; genus JAPLDA01. The sequence goes on along the minus strand of JAYTXY010000011.1, from coordinate 18,574 downwards.
AGCAGGGAACTGTGATTGATGAAGTAATGGCCGTGGTTGGTACGAAGATTATTTTGAAATCTGATATCGAAAAGCAATACAACCAGTTCATTGCTCAAGGCGGAGAGCGGACGGAAGACGGCAAGTGCCAGATTTTTGATCAGTTGTTGTTGCAAAAACTGCTGATCAACCAGGCTGACATTGACAGCGTAATTGTATCAGATGCCCAGGTAGATGGCGAGATGGATAAACGGATGCGGTTCTACATCAAACAAATTGGTTCAGAAGAAAAACTTGAGGAATATTTTCACACAACCATAACACAACTTAAGTCAGAACTTCGCGACCTTGTGAAAGATCAATTGACAGTTCAAACCATGCAAGGAAAGATTACAAAAGACGTGACCGCAACGCCAAACAATGTCCGTGAATATTTTGAAAGCATTCCTCCGGATAGTGTTCCTTACATTGATGCAGAACTTGAAATCGCTCAGATAGTCCGCAAGCCTCCGGTAAGCCAGGAAGAAAAGGATCGCGTGAAATCTCAAATTGAAGAATACAGGAATAGGATATTGGGAGGTGAAGACTTTGCTGTGTATGCTGCCTTGTATTCACAAGATCCGACTACAGCAAAAAAAGGTGGAGAACTCGGGTTCTTCGAACGCGGACAAATGGTTCCGGAATTTGAAGCTGCTGCATTCAATTTAAAATCCGGTGAAGTCTCTCCTGTTGTTGAATCAAAATATGGTTATCATATTCTCCAGTTGATTGAACGAAGAGGTGACCAGATCAATGTGCGTCATATTTTGTTGCTCCCTAAAATTTCTGACAACGATCTTGTGAAGGCGCTTCACTCACTCGACAGTCTGCGTACTAAAATCACAAGCGGAGCCATTTCATTTGAAGAAGCAGCTGAAAAATTTTCCGATGATGAAGACACGCGTAACAATGGTGGCCTCATGATCAATCCTGAATCAGGAACCACTCATCTTTCTCCTGACAAGATGGATCGATTACTTTTTTTCTCCGTTGATACGATGCAGTTAAATACCATTTCTTCACCGATGCTGATGAGTACACCGGAAGGAAAAAATGCATACAGGCTTGTCATGGTGAAGAGCAGATCGAAACCACACAAAGCGAACCTGAGAGATGATTACCAGAAAATTCAGGAAGTAGCATTGCAGGAAAAGCAGAGCAGAGCCATGAGTGATTGGGTAGCCAAAAAAAAGAAGTCAACGTATATTCATGTTAAAGAAGACTTCGGAAGCTGTGAAGTTCTCAAACACTGGACTAAGGACAACAATTGAAAAAGGATACAAGATTCAAGAACCAAGAATCAAGACTGCAGAACTTTTATTGGATGTTGTTCCAATTCATAATTCAAAATTTATAATTCAAAATTTCCTAAAGTATGTCAAAACAATATGCCTCTGATGTTGAAGCTGTGCAGGATTTAGTAGCTTCATACAAACGGCTTAGAAGTGAAATTGCAAAAGTGATTATTGGTCAGGATGAAGTGGTGCAGGATGTTCTCATTTCTATTTTCAGTCGCGGACATTGCCTTCTTGTCGGAGTTCCCGGACTTGCAAAAACACTATTAGTAAACACCATTGCTCAAACGCTTGGTCTTACTTACAACCGCATCCAGTTTACTCCTGATCTGATGCCTTCAGATATTATCGGAACGGAAATCCTGGATGAGTCCCGTCACTTTCGTTTCTTAAAAGGACCCTTGTTTGCGAACATTATTCTCGCTGATGAAATCAACCGTACTCCTCCCAAAACACAGAGTGCTTTGCTTGAAGCCATGCAGGAATATGCAGTGACTGCTGCGGGAAAAAGATATCCGCTCGATCTTCCTTTCTTCGTACTTGCCACTCAGAACCCGATTGAGCAGGAGGGAACATATCCGCTTCCTGAAGCACAGCTCGACCGTTTTATGTTTAACGTAATGCTTACGTATCCGGAATTTGACCAGGAAGTAATGGTAGTAAAGAATACGACTTCCGACTTCAACCCGAAGCTTGAAAAAATTATTTCCGCAGAAGAAATTGTTTTCTTCCAAAGCCTTATCCGCAGAATTCCTATTCCCGATAACGTACTGCAGTATGCTGTTTCATTGGCTCAGAAGACAAGACCAAATACAAAGGTTGCAACGGCTGATGTGAATAATTACTTATCGTGGGGAGCAGGGCCGCGAGCGTCTCAGTACCTTGTAATCGGTGCAAAATGCCATGCTGCTTTGAATGGTAAATTCTCACCGGATATTGAAAATGTAAAGGCAGTTGCTCCGGCAATCCTCCGTCACCGTATAGTTCGTAACTACAAAGCGGAAGCCGATGGTGTGTCCGTTGAAAGAATTATTGAAGGATTGCTCAGAAACTAGGGCAAATGATCTAAAAAAATCAGCTTTTGTGCTTTTGGAATTGAAAAATTCCACTATATTTGCAGCCCGTTTAACAAAAGTTATTTGTTGTAGATCAACCCACAGGGGGTATTTCCTGTTGGTTCTCTTATAACAAATAGATAAATAACAACACTAAAATGGCAAAGAAAGGTAACAGAATCCAGGTAATACTTGAATGCACTGAGCATAAAGCAAGTGGTTTGCCCGGAACTTCAAGGTATATCACCACGAAGAACAAAAAGAACACGACTGAAAGAATTGAGTTGAAGAAATTCAACCCGATTATGAAGAAGATGACTTTACACAAAGAAATTAAATAATAACAATTTGGATTCGAAGTAAGGTCACCAAACTCCGGACTCCATTCTACAAACTTAACAAGATGGCAAAGAAAGTAGTTGCAACACTGAAATCAGGAAAAGGAAAAGAGTTTTCAAAAGTGATCAAGATGATTAAGAACCCTTCCGGATCTTATTCCTTCAAGGAAGAGATTGTTCACAATGATCACGTAAAGGATTTCCTGAAGAACAAATAATCAGTTTGAGTTCGATGAAAATGTTGAGCTTCTTTCTTCCTGAAAGAAGCTTTTTTCATTTCCGCTAAAACCATATAACGATTAACTGACAACGTATAACTTACCACATGGGTCTCCTGAGTTTTTTTACAAAAGAGAAAAAAGAAAGTCTTGACAAGGGACTCGAGAAAACAAAAACGAGTTTGTTTTCCCGTCTTGCAAAAGCAGTTGCCGGTAAATCGACTGTGGATGCTGAAGTGCTTGATAACCTCGAGGAAATTCTTGTGTCATCAGATGTGGGAGTAAGTACAACATTGAAAATTATCAAACGCATTGAAGATCGCGTTACACGCGATAAATATGTCGGAACAACTGAGTTGAACTCATTGCTTCGTGATGAAATTGCAGCGTTGATGTCAGAGAATAACATTCCTGATGCTGATGAATTTTCAGTTCCTGATATGAAAGGGAATCCTTACGTTATCATGGTTGTTGGGGTGAATGGTGTCGGGAAAACAACGACTATCGGAAAGCTTGCCAGCCAGTTTAAGAAATCCGGAAAGAAGGTTTTGTTAGGTGCTGCTGATACATTCCGCGCAGCAGCCGTTGATCAGCTTGATATCTGGAGCAAGCGCGTGGATGTTCCTATCGTGAAACAGCCGATGGGTTCTGATCCTGCGGCTGTAGCTTTCGATACGGTGAAATCTGCAGTGGCGCAAAAATCAGATGTTGTCATCATTGATACAGCAGGAAGGTTGCACAACAAGATCAACCTGATGAATGAACTTTCGAAAATTAAAAGAGTCATGGAGAAAGTGGTTCCGGGTGCACCACACGAAGTGTTGTTGGTTCTTGATGCATCGACAGGACAGAATGCAATCGAGCAGGCAAGGGAATTTACAAAAGCAACAGACGTGACTGCTCTTGCATTAACTAAGCTTGACGGAACAGCAAAAGGCGGTGTCGTGATTGCAATCTCTGATGAGTTTAAGATTCCCGTGAAATACATTGGAGTCGGAGAGAAGATGGAGGATCTTCAATTGTTTAATAAGGTTGAATTCGTAGACAGTTTATTTAAAGGGTGATTCCACTGATTAGGGTGATTCCACCGATTGACGTGATTAGTAGATTACTGAAAATACTTTTTTTATGAAACACATTTTTACTTTTTATTTATGGATACATTTGAAAAAGATGAATTGACGGAAAAAATTATAGGTTGTTGCTTCAAAGTGCATAGTAGTTTGGGCCCCGGGTTTGCTGAGAAGATATATCATAAAGCGCTATTGATATTGTTTGAGAGAGAAAAAATAAAGGCGGAAAGCGAAAAAGAATTCGAAGTGATTTTTGAAAGCAAAAAAGTTGGTACATTCAGGTGTGATTTCTTAATTGATGGAAAAGTCATTTTGGAAATTAAATCTGTGACTGGAATAATGCCAATTTTATTTCGCCAGCAAATACTGTCTTATCTCAAAGCTTCAAAAACCAAGACAGGATTGCTCATAAATTTTGGAAATAAAAGTTGTGATGTCAAACGTTTCTCGGTCTAAGCATCCGTGTAATCACTATTATCGGTGTAATCATTTTAATGAAAACGAAATCTCTTAAGAAGAATAAAATAAACGTCATCACTCTTGGCTGCTCAAAAAATATTTTTGACTCCGAAGTGCTGATGGGACAGCTACGCGCCAATAAATTTGATGTGGAGCATGAAAGTTCTTCTGAAGATTCTTCTATCGTCATCATTAACACGTGTGGTTTTATTGACAATGCAAAACAGGAAAGCATTGATACGATTCTCCAGTTTGCGGAAGCAAAAAAAGACGGACGGATTGACAAACTTATTGTCACTGGTTGTTTAAGCGAACGTTACAAACCCGCATTGCAAAAGGAAATTCCGAACGTAGATGAATTTTTTGGTACGCGTGACTTGCCTAAACTTTTAAAGTCTCTTGGAGCTGATTACAAGCATGAACTCATTGGTGAACGATTTCTTACTACGCCACAACATTTTGCTTATCTGAAAATCTCTGAAGGATGTGATCGTCCTTGTTCATTCTGTGCAATTCCGATCATGCGTGGAAAACATATTTCTACTCCGGTTGAAGACGTTGTGAAACAAGCGCAGCTACTTGCAACAAAAGGAACGAAAGAGCTTATTCTCATCGCACAGGACCTTACATATTACGGATTGGATATTTACGGCAAACGGAATTTGTCAGAGTTGCTGAGAAAACTTTCCGATGTCGAAGGCATCGAGTGGATTCGTTTGCATTATGCTTTTCCTTCCGGTTTCCCGATGGATATACTTGAAGTGATGAAGGAGAAAAAAAATATCTGCAATTATCTTGATATGCCTTTGCAACACATCAGCGATAATATGCTGAAGAGTATGCGCAGAGGAACAACAAAGCAAAAAACCATTGATCTTGTTAACTCTATCCGTGATAACGTTCCGGGCATTGCAATTCGCACAACGTTGATTGCGGGTTACCCGGGAGAGACAGAAACGGATTTTGAGGAAATGAAAGGGTGGGTGAGTGCCACACGTTTCGACCGTCTTGGAATTTTTACATATTCTCACGAAGAGAATACACATGCTTTTTCACTTGTTGACGATGTTCCTGATAACGTGAAGAGGTTACGCGCGGAAGAAGTGATGTCGATTCAGCAGAACATTTCTTTTGAAATCAATCAGAAAAAAATCGGGCAGACATTTAAAGTTTTGTTTGATCGCAAAGAAGGAAATTACTTTATCGGTCGTACAGAATCTGATTCTCCCGAAGTGGATAATGAAGTGTTGATTGATGCGGAAAAATTCTACGTGAGAGTTGGTGATTTCGCTGATGTGAAAATTATTCGTGCGGAAGAATTTGATTTGTATGGAGAAATCTGAAAATTTTTTCTCACTTCATTTTTAAGGAAGCAAAACAACCGGGTCGATGTAGCACGGACTTTTCAAAAACTCATCCACCGTTCCGTCTTCATACAAAACCTTAACACGCACTTTGTTTCCGATTTCATAGTTGTTCATAATGACTGCCTTTCGATCTTCTGAAAGCTTTCCCTGGATCGGAACAAAATTCTTTTCGTACATAAGCAGTTTGATTTCTTTAGCAGGTTGCTTCAAAAAAATCTGGTAGTCTTGCTTCTTTTCTACGCGAGTACTATCAGAAGAAGCTAATAAACAATTTGACAATAATAGAAAAGTAAATAGCAGCAAGTGTTTCAGACGTATTCGCATGGAAACTTCTTTTCTCAAAGTTACAAATAAAAAAGAGAAACCTTTGAGTTTCCCTTTTCATCAGACATGTGAAGCATTAATGTTGAACAGTAAATCTTCCGCTTCTCTTTTCGTCCTTCGAGATAAGGGAAAATTGGTAAAGTCCGCTTGGATAATTTTCTACTTTGACATTAATCAGTTTTTCATTGCTGATCTTTCTTTTTTCAACTTCCTGTCCAAGTGAATTTGTAATCACCAATTCAACATCTGAGTTTAAATCATTGTTCAGATGGAACGTGTGATTTACCGGGTTCGGATATGCGTTGATGGAAGTTTTTGATGAAGTTACTTCATGGTTTGAAAGCACGACAAAACTGGAAAGGTATTCTGAATAAAACCCTATAGTGCCAAGGCTGTCTGCATTGATGCCAAGAAGATAAGACGGCTGTTGATCCTGAACCCACCTGTAAATGACTCTTTGCTTGACAGTAGGAGTAAAAACAAAAGATGGAGCAGGAATATAATTTCCATTTGAAAACGGATCATAGTAAGCTGAATCTCTTGTCACCTCTGTAATTTTTGCGCGTAGCACATTGTTGTATGGCAATCCGACAGGTAATTGTAATGTTCCCCATCCATCTGCTAAAAATGAATCCCTGATATTGCGCACTAGACGGGCATTGTAAGGAGTTCCCAAAACAGTAACTACAGTATCAATGACAATGCGTGCAGTATTTGTCCTTGTATCGAGGTATGTAAATGGAACAGGTGCGTAGAGTTGGGGTGGAGTATAAAAAATGGTGTCACCGGTTGGAGTTCCGCTTCCTGCAGCTCCGGCAAGGTAAAAGCCAGTTGCATCAGCGATAAAATAAAGCCACGTGTCTGTGTATATATCCACTGCGGCAAGGTTAGCAGCCGGAAAACCGGAAGCGTAAGGTGTTCCGACAGATGACATGAATCCTGAAGTATCGTTAACAAGATTCTGCAACGAAGAATAATCCCATGTCTGGTTTATTCCGCCCGGAGTTATTGCTGAACTGTAGGTGTCATCTGTTCCCATGATGTAAACAAGTCCGGGAACAGGAAGTCCTGACTGCGTAATGGTTGGCTGAGCGGTTGCGATGAAAGGAAGAAAGAAAGCAATGAATAAGTATATTTTTTTCATGTTGATTTTTTATCAGAACAAAGCTAATTGATAAAGTGCATTTGATGATGAAGATTGAATTATTTTTGACTTGAGTAAGATATTACTTTCCCTGAATGCGTTTTATCATGCTTTTCAATGCTTCTCCGGCAGAGGCTTTCATACGACCTCGCTGAATCATGACATCGTTGTTCGCATCTCGCGTAAGTTTGTATTGAAAAACAAATGGTGCGTCGCCGTTCTCCCATCCTCCGATCTGTCCGAAGCGAAGGTCCATGAAAACAAGAGTGTCCTTTACTTTTTCAACGTGATAAAATCCCTGTGAGAAACGGATTAATTTTTTTACATCATCATCACTCTTTACAATCCTGAGCAATGAGTCATTCTTTGGAATAAAATGAAAATCGATCTTTTCTGATTTGTCAAATACAGAATAATAACCAATGTCGAATCCGGAATCATTCATTGCAACAATGTACCACAGGAAATTATTAAATGGAGTAGGAGTCGCCAGAAAATTCAATTCACTTTTTTTTGTGTCGCTGAATGAGTTTCTCGAAACTTCATCCACTTTCAGTTTATGATAAAGAGCATACACAACATAAATGGAGCTGATGAGCAATCCGGCTTTTGCCCATTTCATTCTGCGTGGTGATGTTCTTTTTAAAATAAGCAAAGCGATAAAAGAAATAAAAAGCGCGATTGTGTAAAACGGGTCAGCAACAAAAAGAATGTTGAAAGAGATACGGTGATGACTAAAGGGTTCAAACCAGCCTGTTCCATAAGCAGTGAATGAATCTACCAGGATATGCAGGAACATATTAACTCCGAAAAGCAAAGACCATTCTTGTTGTGAGAAATTCTTTTGCGGAATAATTTTTTTCATGCACCAGCCTGCAACCGGAATCATGAGAAGAACAAAAAGAATGGAATGCGTAAATCCTCTGTGAGCCAAAAGTCCGTCCGGCTGGCTCATCCAGAATGATGTGATTACATCCATATCAGGAAGACTATTCGCGATAGCTCCCAACAACATGGCTTTCTTTCCAAGTTTTTTACCTGCCAATACTTCACCTGCGCAAGCTCCTAAAACGATGTGAGTTAATGAATCCATACTGTAATTTCCTGAATGTGCGAAGAAAGATAAATTAATTCTATCTCTTTTTAGGAATACTGATTTTAAATTGTTGAAAATGCTTCTGAGTTATGTAAAACAGTCATTTCATTGTCGTAATTTTAGAGTCTTAAAATCAACTTCAGGCATGAGAAAAAATTTACTCATCATCATCAGTTTATTTTCAGGTCTTGGTTTGCAGGCGCAAACATTCAATGGCGGAAGTGGTAATATTCCTGACTTCAACATTGTCGCTACACGGGTTTCATTTCCATGTACGGTTTCAGGTTTGCCAACGAGCACCAGTCCTTCATTCGGACTGGAACGAATTTGCCTTGACATTACTCACACCTACGACCATGATTTGCTTATTCAGTTAACGAGTCCGGCTCACGATACAGTGACACTTTGCAACAGACGTGGCGATGGATTTAATAATTTCACTGCCACATGCTTTCGCGGGCATAGTCTCAACGGGTTGGTCTCCGGTGGAACGGCTCCCTTCACAGGTGAATTTGATCCTGATGGTGACCTGTATGTTTTCATGAATGGACAGAATCCGAACGGAACCTGGTATCTGCTTGTGACAGATCTTGCCAGGGTTGACTCAGGCACCGTCAATGCATTCACGCTTGTTTTCGGCAACAATCCCTCACCTCACTCTCTGGTTCCATGCAGCACTACAGATGCAACATTATGTAAATGTCCGGATGGAACGCAGGATTGCGATCTGCTACCTGATATGACGGCTTCAGCTGCAGCCCTTACCGGTTCTTTTGAACGCAACGATACAGTGTTTGTGGACAACGCAACTCCAAACATTGGTTGGGGTCCGCTTGAAATTCACGGAATCGATTCGTGTTTCTGCGACCTGGTTCCAGTACCTTGTTCAACGGTAGCTTGTCCGGGGACGGGTTTGGCGCCAAAGCAACTGGTGAAGCAAACCATCTATCACAAAGATCACGGATCAGTTACAACATGGACTCGCCCGGCAGGAACAATGACATATCATCCTGCACACGGACACATCCACCTTGATGGCTGGGCATCGTACACATTGCGTAGACCTTTATATGGACTTAAGGCTCCTGACTGGCCAATTGTTGGTGAGGGTTTTAAACAAAGCTATTGCCTCATCAATCTCGGAACATGTACAACAGGAAACGGTTATTGCCTTGATACCTCAGGAGCTCCATTAGGTCCTCAGCAGATTTCGAATTACGGAATGGGTGCAGTTACAGGATGTACGCGTGACCAGGGAATTTTTGTTGGCAATTACGATGTGTATTCTGCAGCGTTGAATGGTCAGTGGATTGTACTCGATAGTCTGTGCAACGGTGATTACTACATAGTTTCAATTACGGATCCTAACAATTTGATTTTAGAAACAAACGATAATAACAACTGGGCTTCAGTCCCAATTACCTTGACGCATCAGTTGAATCGTCCTTTCCCGACAGTTAATTTTACATACAGTGGCGCAGCGAATACTATTGATTTTGTAAATTCTTCTTCTGATTATGATTCATTGATTTGGGATTTTGGAGATGGCCAGACAAGCAATGCAAATAATCCATCTCATTCATATCAAAGTACAGGAACTTTTATAGTTGTCCTCACTGCATTCAACAAATGCGGATCTCAGCAACACGTTGAATCTTTTACGTTGACGCTGGTTGGAATTTCTGAAACCGCTTCACCGGATGTTTACGGTTTTAAGGTTTATCCGAACCCTGCTACAACACAGGTGAAAGTAGATTTCAGTTTATCAAAGCGTTCGACTGTTTCGCTTCAGTTGTTTGATGTAATGGGAAATCTTATTCAGACCTTGTCTGATGAAACACTCAACACTGGAAGTCATCATTACTTAATTGACTCGTCAAAGCTGAATCTTGCAAAAGGAGTGTATACCATTCGTCTTACATCTGCTGAAACAAACAGTAAGAAGCGAATTGTCTTTGTGAAATAAAAGTTGTCTGACAACTTTTAGTAAGCTTTTTGACAAGCGTATTCTTTCACAATAACCTGCTGCACATAAACAATAGAAGGCGGAACTAACAGGGACATTTTTATCCATCCAAAAAGTGACGGCCTGTTTTTCCTGATTCGAACTCCAAGGTATTTATCGCTGATACCATTCCACGATCCTGTATAAGTGGTGTCGCTTGAAATAAAATTAATTTTCGTAAAGCAAAGAAGGCTTGCAGAAGATGTCCATTCAGAATACGCGTCAATAACATCACCTTGGTTTTTAGGAGCAAGAGAAATAAACGCTCCATTCATGCAGCTTACAGAAGTTTGTTGTTCATATTCCGTCCCGCTTAAAAAGGAAGTGTATTGTATGCTCACATCAGGAATATAGTCACCGTTTACATCGATGTTCAGGCTGTCGTTCAAAAGACCGAAACCGTGCTTTTCCCAATCGGGATCGATGTCGCGGTAGTAAATATGATCACCCGTTTCACCGGTAACAATAGACTCTTTGCGATGTCGGATGGATGCTTTATCACAGACAGAGTGATCTTTCTCACAAGATCCCAAGAAGAGAATAAAAAACAAGTACAGGTAACCGTTTATTTTCATGAGTCTTTCTCGCTTCTTCGCAAATTTGATCATAATAATCTGAAGTATGAAATAGAGTGATGATGAACAAAAAATACGATCAATCGATGGTTGAAAAGAATTCTGTCAGGCGATAAAATGGGTAATGGATGATTTTATTTTTGCATGATAATTCATGGATTAAGGATGACGAATTTTCAAAAGATAAATAAAGCAGTTCTCGGACAATTCACAAAAATTGTCGGGGAAGATCATGTGCTCATTAGCGATGAACATCGGAAAAATTATGCTCACGATTACACGGAGGATTTACATTTCCTTCCGGAAGTGGTGTTAAAACCATCTTCTCCTGAGGAGATTTCTGCAATCCTGAAAATATGCAACAGCGAAATGATTCCTGTGACTCCGCGTGGCGCTGGTACAGGATTGAGTGGCGGTGCATTGCCTGTTCACGGTGGTGTGTTGTTGTCAACGGAACGTTTAAACAAAATCATCAAAATCGATGAACAGAATTTCCAGGCCATTGTTGAACCCGGAGTGATCAACCAGGTATTTCAGGAAGCTGTGATGGAGAAAGGATTGTATTATCCTCCTGATCCTGCGAGTAAAGGCAGCTGCTTCCTTGGAGGAAACCTTGCAGAATGTGCGGGAGGACCGAAGGCTGTGAAGTATGGTGTGACGAAAGATTATGTTCTCAATACAGAGGTTGTTTTACCGACAGGAGAAATTATTTATACTGGTGCGAATGTTCTGAAGAATTCAACCGGATATAACCTCACGCAATTGTTGATTGGAAGTGAAGGAACATTGGGCATTATTACAAAAATAGTTTTTCGTCTTGTTCCATTGCCCAAAGAAAACCTATTGATGCTAATTCCTTTTTTCAGTGCGGAGAAAGCATGTGAAGCAGTAGCGGCTATTTTCAAATCAGGGATTACTCCGTCAGCTTTGGAATTCATGGAACGTGATTGTATTGAATATGTAATGAAACACGTGGATGTGAAAATTCCTCTAAAGGAAAATATCAAAGCGCATTTGCTTGTTGAAGTCGATGGTAATGACAAGGAAGTGCTCATGAAAGAATGTGAAGTGATTTCTGAAATACTTTATAAATATGAATGTGATGAAATTCTTTTTGCGGAAACAGCGCAACAGAAGCATGATCTGTGGCGGGCGCGAAGGTCAGCAGGAGAAGCGGTGAAGTCACATTCTGTCTACAAAGAAGAAGATACGGTTGTACCACGAGCTGAACTTCCAAAACTATTGAAAGGTGTTAAAGAAATAGGGGAGAAGTATGGCTTCCGCAGTGTTTGCTACGGACATGCCGGAGACGGCAACCTTCACGTAAATATTATTAAGGAAGATATGAGTGATGAGAACTGGAATCATAAAGTTCCGATGGGAGTCAGGGAAATATTTCAGTTGTGTGTGAAGTTAGGAGGAACCATTTCAGGAGAACATGGAATTGGTTATGTTCAAAAAAATTACCTCGACATTGCATTCAATGAAACACAAATGAACCTAATGAAAGGAATCAAAAAACTTTTTGATCCGAATGGAATACTAAACCCTGGAAAAATTTTCCCGGATTGACATCAGCGTATGGTCCAATCTCCATCACAAAGTCATTCTGGAAGAATCTATTTGAAAGTTGGTTGTGCAGTAAATGTATGTAGAATAGAATTAAATATAGGTGTAGTTAATTAAATGGATTCCTCCTGAATGACAGTGGCAAAAGGCAAGGAGCCAATTCGTACATTCGTAAAGATTAGTAATTAGTATCAATGAAAGATAAAGTAATCATCATCACCGGTGCATCATCAGGAATCGGGAAAGCTTGTGCAGAAGTTTTTGCAAAAGCGGGATCAAAGGTGGTTATCTCTGCACGGCAACAGGATAAACTTTTAAAGACTGTAGTTGAATTGGAAAAGTATTCTGAAGTACTCAGTGTAACAGCTGATGTTAGCAAAGAAGAGGATTGCAAACGACTGATTGAAGAAGCTGTAAAACGATTTGGAAGAATTGATGTGTTGATCAACAATGCAGGAATTTCGATGCGCGCTTTATTTGAAGAGGTTGATCTGAATGTGATTCGTCAGTTGATGGACACTAATTTCTGGGGAGCTGTTTATTGTACAAAGTACGCCTTGCCGCATTTGCTAACTAGCAAAGGAAGTGTTGTGGGAATTTCTTCCGTGGCAGGAAAGAAAGGTTTACCCGGACGCACGGGTTATTCAGCATCAAAATTTGCGATGGAAGGATTTCTAGAGTCGCTACGAACTGAAAATCTGAAAAGAGATTTGCATGTGTTGGTGGCTTCACCCGGATTTACTGCTTCCGGTATTCGCAAAACAGCACTTTCAAAAGACGGAAGTATGCAGGGTGAATCACCGTTGGATGAGAGCAAGATCATGCAGCCGGAGGAAGTGGCGCAAAAAATTTACAAAGCAGTCCTAAATCGTAAACGTGACCTTGTTCTCACAACTACAGGTAAGCTGACAGTCTTTCTGAATAAATTTTTTCCTGCGTTTATGGACAAACTTGAATACAATCACCTTGCAAAAGAGGCTGATTCGCCCTTTAGGAATTAGGTCTTCAAACTTCATTGTTGCAGACAAAAGGAATATTACATTTGCACGCAGTTAAAATTAACCAATGGCCAAAGTAACCTTCAATAACAAAGACAGTTTTTTTTATGATGCGTTAAAGTCAAAAGTTGAAACGTATTTCAGAGAAAATAAAATTCGTCCGACCGGGAATTTTAAATTGTACATTAAAACGTTGACACTGATTCCTGCTGCTCTTTTAATTTATTTCTCAATTATTTTTTTACATCCAAGCCTGCTGGTTGGTATCATCCTATGGGGACTGCTCGGGTTTTCATTTGCCTGCATTGGTTTTAACGTGATGCACGATGCATGTCACGGAAGTTATTCCACGAAGAAGTGGGTGAATAATATACTTGGACTTTCCATCAATTGCATGGGAGGAAATGCATTCATCTGGAAATTCAAACACAACATCATTCATCATACATTTACAAACGTTGACGGAATTGATGATGATATTGAAAAGTTGCCAATCCTCCGTCAGTGTGAATCACAGAAGCGGCTCAGGATTCACAGGTACCAGCACATATACAGTGTACTTGCTTACTCACTTTCGTCTTTCCTCTGGGTTTTCTTCATGGATTTTCATAAATATTTCAGAAAAAAAATTCTTGATACGCCCATGAATAATGTGACGATGAAAGAGCATTTCATTTTTTGGTTAAGCAAAGTTCTCTATGTTGTTTTTTATGTAGCTGTTCCGATTTATGTGACAGGATTAATACCATGGGCGTTTGGTTTTGCAGCCATGCATCTTATCGAGGGTTTTGTGCTGGCGATGGTATTTCAACTGGCGCATGTTGTAGAAGATACACACTTCGTGGATTCAGCGCTCCATGAGAAGACAAAGATAGAGCAGGAGTGGGCCGTTCACCAGGTTCGCACCACTGCAAATTTTGCAACGAAGAACAAAGTTATTTCATGGTTTGTAGGCGGACTGAACTTCCAGGTGGAGCACCATCTTTTTCCGAAAGTGAGTCATATACATTATCCTGTCATCAGTAAGTTTGTGAAAGAATGTTGCGCGGAATATAATCTACGATACATCAACTATCCAACTTTGTCATCAGCTGTTGCTTCGCATTTCAGGTTTATGAAATTTTTGGCGAGGAATTAAAAAAAATACAAAATTATTCAGTCCGTATCGCCAGTTTTCCCACACAAAGCAATTCATCTTTATCATCGTACACATATACATTGTAGATTCCGGATTTTCTCAATGTAATTTCTTTTCTCAGCCATGTATATTCCGGAAGCGTTTGTTGTTTGATTGAGTTTTCGAAAATTTCTTTTTTCTCTTCATCTAAACGAAAAATGTCGTACGTGATAAAATCAGAATTGACTCCATGTGGCAATGTGACCAAAATATTTACGGATCCTCCTTTTACACTCATGACGAAAGAAGAACTGGCGTTCTTTGCATTTCCGCTGCTGTCAACGCTTTCACAGAAAGTTAGTTTTTGGGAGTAGGAGAGATGAGAAGCCAGAATAAGAGAGAGTGAAAGAAAAAATCTATTGAATATTGAAGAATGAATATTGAAGAATGATTTTCGCGATAACACCGTATAAGTTTCCTTTTTCATTTTATTCCTTATTCATTCTACCGTAGTACTTGTCTTGATTCTTGACTCTTGCTTCTTGATTCTTGCTTCCTGGCTCTGGTATTTCTCAAAACTTAAAATTAATTCTCAAATTAAGTTGTCTCTTTGTTAAATAATTCGGAACAGCATATTGTCGTGCATTGCTTACATCCGTTACCCATATGTAGGAAGAAACGTTACTTACTTGCAGCAGGTTGAAGACTTCCAGTCCAATCCAGATTGATTCAAACTTACGCAGGAACTTGCTGTGAGGCGGACGTCTGACTCCTTCACCGATGATCTGTTTTGAAAACCCGATGTCGACACGTTTGTATTGTGGCGTTCGAAGTACATCTTTGTAACGATCTCCTCCCGGTGGTCCAAAAGGTAACCCTGTTCCGAACAACAAACTCAATTGCATTTTGAATGTCGGATTTTTCGGAAGACAATCCTGGAAGAACAATCCGAAGTTCACGCGTTGATCAGCAGGACGTGGAATGTTTCCCGGTTCCTTGCGAATACTATCTACAGCAACCTGGTCGGCAGAAAATCCGGGAATGATCGTATCACCTTCTGCATTCAGACGAATGTAATAGAAATCGTTGCTGATGTCTTCCTGCGTTTCGAGAACAGATACGCTCGCCCACGATTCTAACCCCGGAACAAATTCGCCGAACAACCTGAAGTCAATTCCCCGTGCAAATCCTTTTGCACTGTTCTCTCCAAAATAACGCAAGCGAAGGTTGTCAACTTTGTACGGAACCAAATTATCGAGCAGTTTATAAAATACTTCCGTTGTCAGTTTGAATTCTCTTCCCATTGCAAGAAAGGTGTAATCGTTTCCGAGAACAAAATGAATGGACTGTTGTGCTTTCAGATTTTTATTTACTTCTCCTTTCAGATTTCGTAACTCGCGATAAAAAGGCGGCTGGTAATAATATCCGGCAGCAGCACGGAAACTCATGTTCTTTTTATTTCTTGGTTTGTAGGTAACAGAAACACGCGGACTAATTACCAGTTGTTGATTCAAGTCCCAATAGTTCGCACGAACTCCTGTAGTGAGAATAATTTTTGTCGTGTCAGTAATCAACCATGTATTTTGTATGTAACCACTGAAACGATTACTCGAAAGTGAGACTTTCGAATTCACGACATCGTTCAATGTAATCACCGGATCATTCGGATCCCTCAGTGAAGGAATTGAATATCCTGATGAATCATTGTAGTACCATTCATTTAATTTGTCATCGATTTGTTCATGTTGGGCTTTCGCTCCCCATTGAACTAAAATTTTATCAGCTACAAATTCACCTTTGTGTTCAATGCTGTACACGTTTGCTTTCAGTTTGTTTCGTGCATGATTTAGAAAAGAACCTACTCCAAGGTTGAATGCAACATTTCCGAAATTTGCTTTTCCAAAATCAGCTTCCAACTGATCTAAAAAATATTGTCCGAGGATGTCGTAGTTTTCTTCTTCTGATGTGGTGAAAGCTGAAGCAATCATCTTCAGTTTTAATTTTTCCTTCGGACGATACGTAGCAGAAACCGCTCCTGTAAAGGCATCATAGCGATCAAGTTCCTGTCCTTCAAAGAAAACAGTAAAACGTTTTGCATCGTTGATAGTGCCGAAATCCGTTTCACGATTTTGCGGTTCGAGGTTATAACGGTTACGTGAATAATTTCCAAAAACCTCGAACTCTAATTTTTTTGTTGCATCAAAAGTTCCAAGAAACTGAACATCTGTGAAAGAAGGTTTGTATTCTCCTTTGGTTTCAAATGTATTCAGCAAATACTGTGTTGATTTCTGGCGAACACCACCGATGAAACTGAACTTGTTATTCTTACTCACTCCTTCTAACTCCAATGAAGCACCTAACAAACTTCCGCTCACACTTCCCGCGAATTTTTTCGGCTTCCTGTATTTGATGTCGAGTACTGAAGACATTTTATCTCCGTACACAGCATCAAATCCACCTGCAGAGAAGTTGATGGAGGAAACCATATCCGGATTGATAAAACTTAATCCTTCCTGTTGTCCTGAACGAACAAGAAAAGGACGGTACACTTCAATGTCGTTTACATACACTAAGTTTTCATCATAATTGCCTCCGCGAACAGAATAAGTAGAACTCAATTCATTCGCGGAACTCACTCCTGGAAGAGTTTTCAGAAGGTCTTCCACGCTTTGGTTAGGAGTTGGAATGACAGAGACAATTTTCGGATTGATACGCTTGATGTTACTTGACTTCAGAGATTGCTCTTCAATTTTTACTTCCTTGATTTCAGAAATTTTTCCGCGCAACGTTTTGTTGACTTCTTTACTTTCATTCGGAGAAAGCTTTACGAAAATTGAATCAGCGCGCAATCCGGTAAAAGAAAAAATAATTTTCAAATCTTTATTTGCAGGAACATTTAAAAGATATTTTCCTTTTTCATCCGTAGAAGTTGCATACGGTTTCCCGAACACACCAATGCTCACTCCGAAGAGCGGACGATTCAATGAATCCAGAATAGTTCCTGAAACAGTCGCAGTCTGCGAAAAAGTTTGCAGAGAAACATGGAGAAGAAAGAGGAAAAAAAATGTCTTACGAGAAAAAAGCATTCAGTATGTATTTGATCTAAGTTTTCTTGTGTCTTGATTCTAACAACTAATAACTAACCTCTCCCTTAATCTTCATCCTTATATTTCTTATCCCTGCTTTTAAAAGCTCCATCCTGCCATGCCTGGATAAATTTCGCCCATTTAATAGGATCAAGCAGGTTGTTCGGAGGTAATTGTCCGGAGTAATACAGCCGCGATGTTTGCATTTGCATCTGGTTTCTGAAGTTCATGCTGCCATCCATTGGAGTATGTTCAGCAAGATAGATCAGCTTGTCAGGATCAAGATTTTTTTTTGCGCGTTCAAGGTCATTGTCCGGAAGATGTAATGCAACAAATGCTTCCTTGAATTGTTCTTTTGTCGGCCACGGAAAAACATGCGCTTCAGGGAGCTGAATGGTGTCACCTTTCAGAATTTGAATAAGTGAACAACGGTAATCGGTAAGTGTATCCGGAATTACGAACCATGCTTTCTTAAAACCGATTGCGGAAAACTCAACGGTGTCACGCATTTTAGCCACGAATGAAAAGAAACCATAATAGTCGCTGACAGTTCCGCGGTAAGTTCCTTTGATAATGATACTTGCAAATGGAACCGGATGAAGACTATCGCCCGTTACCACAACACCTGAAAACTGTACAATAGTATTTTTAGGAAGTTCCTGTGAAAAACCTCTTAAAATGAAAATGAAACTAACTAAGGCGACTACGAAATATTTCCTCATGCATTTATTTTAATGGCGTTAAAGATAATTTATTCTTTCAGATGTTTTCAACGGTTCTGATGAAGATAAATTGTAGATTGTGTGGGTAGGATCCGGTAAATTAAATTTGATCCTG
>JAYTXY010000010.1:0-17343 GCA_043742705.1 Bacteroidota bacterium | reverse complement strand
GACAGTTCGATTCGCCAAATAGAATACAGTTATCAAACCGGAGGTTTTGAAAAAAAGGAAACCGTTTTTCAATTGTATGATCAGTTAGAGGAACTCATCGCCCACATTGAAGCCCAGGCAGAATACGGAAAAAAATTCCTTGTCGGTAAAGAACCTTCTGACAGCAGTGCTTCTTACCAGCTTTTTTTCAATGAAGTAATCCTCGGACACAATACCATTCTCTCCATAGGAAACGAAACCAAAACGGTGTTCATCAACCACGGAGTTTTGAATTACATGATTACGCGCGACCAGCGCTTTTGTGATTACACGCAGCAATCCATGCAAAACATCATGCGTAAATCAGGTCTGATCAGTTCAGTGAGTGAAAAAGAACGTAACCGCTTTTTTCTTGCCCTGAAAGGAAAAATTTCTGCCAGCAGAAAGGCTCTTTGATCAGCATCTTTGATCGCTGACTCAAACAATTATTCTATTTTTGCCGCATGAGCCAGAACAACGAAGACCTTTTTAAAAACATCATCTCCCACTCAAAAGAGTATGGATTTATTTTTCAGTCATCAGAAATTTATGACGGACTGAGTGCTGTGTATGATTACGGACAAAACGGAGCCGAACTGAAAAAAAACATCCGCGAATACTGGTGGAAATCGATGGTGCAGATGAATGAGAACATCGTAGGCATCGATGCTTCCATCTTTATGCACCCTACAACCTGGAAAGCGTCCGGACATGTGGACGCGTTCAATGATCCGCTGATTGATAACAAAGATTCCAAGAAACGTTACCGTGCCGATGTTTTGATAGAAGATCATATTGCAAAGATTGAAGGGAAGATTGAAAAGGAAGTAGAAAAGGCAGCCAAACGTTTTGAAAATTTTGATGAGAAGATGTTTCGCTCCACGAATCCAAGAGTCGTGGAGAACCAAACGAAGATTGATGAAATAAACAGTCGCTTCAAAAATGCACTGGAGAAAAATGATTTAACGGAAGTCCGCCAGATTATCATTGATCTTGAAATCGTTTGTCCTGTGAGCGGAAGTCGTAACTGGACTGAAGTGCGCCAGTTCAACCTGATGTTTGCCACACAACTGGGTTCTGTCAGTGAAGAGTCTAACACCATCTATTTACGTCCGGAAACTGCGCAGGGAATTTTTGTGAATTTCCTCAACGTACAGAAAACCGGACGCATGAAAATTCCATTCGGTATTGCGCAAACGGGAAAAGCATTTCGTAATGAAATTGTCGCGCGCCAGTTTATTTTCCGTATGCGTGAATTCGAGCAAATGGAAATGCAGTTTTTCATCAAGCCGGGAACGGAGATGGAATGGTATAACAAATGGAAAGAGACAAGAATGAAATGGCATCGTTCACTTGGTTTTCCAGAAGGTAAGCACCGTTTCCACGATCATCTCAAACTTGCGCATTACGCCAACGCTGCATGCGACATTGAATTTGAATTTCCATTTGGCTTCAAAGAACTGGAGGGCATTCATTCACGAACAGATTTCGATCTGGGCAATCATGAAAAATTTTCAGGGAAGAAACTTCAGTATTTTGATCCGGAAGACAATGAAAGTTTTGTTCCTTATGTGGTGGAAACTTCCATTGGTTTAGACAGGATGTTTCTTGCTGTTCTTTCCCAATCGTATGCTGAGGAAAAACTGGAAGACGGAAGCGAACGTGTTGTTTTAAGAATTCCTCCTGTACTTGCTCCTATCAAATGTGCCGTTCTTCCTCTTGTAAAAAAAGACGGACTTCCTGAAAAGGCGAGAGAAATCATGGATGTGCTGAAGTATGACAACCTGTGCATGTATGAGGAAAAAGATTCCATCGGAAAACGTTACCGCAGGCAAGATGCCATCGGAACTCCGTTTGCAATCACCGTTGATCATCAGACGCTGGAAGACAACACCGTTACGATTCGTGAACGCGACACCATGAAACAGGAACGAATTCCGGTTGCCAACGTGGAAAAGATTTTGGATGAAAAGGTGGATATGAAGAAACTACTGAAACAGTTGAGTTGATTCCAAAAAACTGAATCGTAATAAAATAGAAAATCCCGTCCCACAATATCGCAGGACGGGATTTTAGTTTTAGTTAAGTAACCTTATTTTTTCAGAATCACACGCTGAATGGATTCTCCTCCGTCTGATTTCAATTTGATAAAATAAATACCATCCTGGAATTCAGAAAGGTCGAGTTGAGAAGCAGTATCGGAATTTTTCAGTACAACCGTTTTAAGCACATTACCTAAAATATCTGTCAGAGCCAACGAACCGTTTTTCGTTGATAAATTATTCATGTCAACATTTACAATTCCTTTCGAAGGGTTTGGATAAACCGAAAGACCGTTCTTTACAGAAATGTTCTTTACAGCTAACGGATCAAGGCAACCTGAAGTAGTATTTATATTCGCCATTCCCGGTGTTGTACATCTCCGGTTGAAGTCTGTTGAATCGTCCCCTGTATTCGCTCCATCAGGGAACCTTGATATACCCAGAAAATTATTCGATGTGAAACCTGCGTTAAGCGTATCGCTTTGAGCAAGCGGAACACCGTTTCCTGAACTATATCCAACAACAGTTCCTTCATAGCTAACTGCATCAACGATGTTCAGCGTGGTAAGGTCGCGAATGATTACAGCATCAGGAGATCCATTCTGAATAGTGAATCCGGTGCGCACTGTATCGCAATTAGGAACAGTTCCATTACCACCACAAATCACAAAAAAAGCATGCGAAGCCAACATCCTGCTGGGTAGCGCAATTGAATCGTAGCGCGTACTATTGGATCCGTTAACAAGTACCACTGCATAATTACTCAAATCAATTGGCGTACTTCCGGAGTTATACAATTCAATAAATTCTGCAAGGTCAGCACCTGGTTGGTCATAATCAATTTCATTGATTACAAGTCCTTGAGCATTCGAACGAATACTTGCAGCAACTAAAATTAAAATAATAGTAAATATTTTTCTCATGATTATCTGGTTTAATGATTTCTACTCCTCAAAAATACTAAAATAAGCGGGATCAATCCAAATAAAGTTCCGATTAAATAATCCTTTATTTATTGTTAAAATCAGACATCGTTCTGTCAACTCCGATTCCAACAAAGCTTTTAATCATCTGAATGGCTACATCAATTCTTTCAGGAAGCAATTTTTCTTCTTCCGGATTCCATTTTCCCAGTACATAATTCACTTGCTTCCCTTTTGAAAACTCACTTCCTATTCCGAATCGCAAGCGCGGAAATTCAGTTGAGCCAAGTGCTGCAATTACATCCGTAAGCCCGTTGTGTCCGCCATCACTTCCCTTCTTTTTCATGCGAAGCGTTCCGAAAGGTAGAGCAAGGTCGTCAGCAATGATCAACAGGTTTTCTTTGGGAACGTTTTCTGTCTTCATCCAATAGTTCACTGCTTTGCCACTCAGGTTCATGTACGTAGTTGGTTTGATGATGACCAACGGCTTTCCTTTAAACCTGGAATGATTGATCGTTGCAAGTTTGTCAGGTGAAAACAAATGTGCCGAAGATTTTTGCTCCTCTCCCTTTTGCAACGACTGAACAAATGCATCGGCTATTTCAAACCCAATGTTATGGCGTGTGAAAGAATATTCTTCACCGATATTTCCTAAACCAACAATTAAAAATTTACTCATAAGACTTCTGTGAATATTCTTCCGGCAATTGGCAGGCAGACAAAGGAGCAGACTTTTATTTTTATCTACAAATAAAAAGACGCCTTCACTCTAAATGAATGAAGGCGTCTTTCGATCAAAAAAATTTTATTTCTTCTTTTCTTCTTTCGCCGGAGCTTTTGAATCAGCAGCAGGAGCAGCGGCTGCACCTTCAGCAGGAGCAGCTGTAGCTGTAGTAGCTGCGGCAGCAGGAGCTTCTTCAACCACAACACGTGTGATTTTCACGGCTGTGATAGCGTTGTTTGGACGATCAAGAAACTCAACGCCTTCCACTTTCATGTCGCTCACGAAAACAGAATCCCCGATGTTGAGGTCGTCAATTTTAATGGTGACATTATCCGGAAGATTTTTTGGAAGTGCTTTTACTTTCAGCATTCTCATCTTCGTACGAAGTGTTCCGCCCTGGCGAACACCTGCAGCACTGCCGGTAATTTTTACAGGGATGTCCATGATTACATGTTTGTCATCCGCGATTTCCACGAAGTCGATGTGGAGAAGACGATCGTTGATCGGATGAAACTGGAGATCTCTCATCACGGCTTTGTGAGTAGTGCCGTCTATGTTAAGTTCAACTGTGTACACTTCCGGTGTATACACCAAAGGTTTTAAGGCAAGCACCGGTGCACTGAAGTGGACTTGTTCTTTTCCACCGTACAGCACACACGGAACCTTACCCTCTGCCCGCAGTTGCTTTGTTTCCTGCTTTGTCTGGGCTGCTCTACGCGTTCCGCTAATTGCAATTGATTTCATTTTCTGTAATTGTTTTTTAAAATTAGTAATTGATTTTTATTCTTGACTCTTGGTTCTTGTCTCTTGATTCTTAAACAAGAAATAACTGACTAATGCTCTCATAAACATATACTCTCTTGATAATCCTCGCAAATAATTCAGCCGAAGACAACACTTTTATCTTGTCTGATTTTCCACGAAGAGGAATGGTGTCGGTAACAACTAACTCTGTTAATCTTGAATTGTTGATTCGCTCGTATGCTTTGCCTGACAGAACTGGATGAGTACAAAACGCTCTTACACTTCTTGCTCCTTTGTCGAAAAGCATTTCAGCTGCTTTGGTTAGTGTTCCGGCTGTATCAACGATGTCATCCACAAGAATAATATCTCTTCCTTCCACTTCACCGATTACTGTCATGCCATCCACTTCATTTGCTTTTTTGCGCTGCTTGTCACAGATCACCATTTCAGCATTGAAATACTTAGCATAGCCGCGCGCGCGATGAACACCGCCCATATCGGGAGCCGCAATCGTAATGTTAGGAAGATTCAACGACTCCATATAAGGAACAAACAACGATGAAGGTTCAAGATGATCAACAGGAATATCAAAAAATCCCTGGATCTGTGGTGCATGCAAATCCATTGTCATGATGCGAGTGATTCCCGCAGCCTGTAAAAGATTAGCGACCAACTTGGCTGCAATGGCAACTCTTGGTTTATCTTTTCTGTCAGAACGCGCAAATCCAAAATAAGGAACAACAGCAGTGATGTAATGAGCAGAAGCTCGTTTTGCTGCATCAATCAACAACAGCAACTCCATCAGGTTATCGGAAGGAGCAAACGTGGATTGAATGATAAACACATCGCATCCGCGAACAGATTCATCAAAAGCAGGTGAAAATTCACCATCGCTGAACCGGGCAACATTCACTTGTCCGAGCGACTCGCCATAAGCGTGAGCAATCTCTTCAGCAAGGTAAGAAGTAGCTGTTCCTGAAAATAGTTTGACGTTACGCTCCATGAGTCTGATTCCCTGATTTTTTAGGGGCTGCAAAGAAACAAAATTTTCTCAAAAAGACAATGGGAATTTGATAATTTGGCGATGTGATGATTTGATAATTTGATGATTAGCTAATTAGCTGATTCGCCAATGTGATGATTAGCCGAATTGTCAATTGCCATCTTAAACAGGAATTGCTTTCGCAGAATCAAATTAATAGGTATTTTCGCAGCCCAGTTTGAAAATAGTTCATTGGTTTATTTGTTTATTGGTAAATTTTAAAGCTTGTCAACTAGCTAACTATTGAACTAATAAACTATTAATCGCCCGGATGGCGGAATTGGTAGACGCGCCGGTCTCAAAAACCGGTAACTTTACGGTTATGCCGGTTCGATTCCGGCTCCGGGTACGATTAACAAGAGCAATCCCCTGTAAACGCAATGTTTACAGGGGATTTTTCTTTTTGGTTTAAACCATAGTTTAAACAAGTTAGGGAAAATTTCGGCAATAGTTTTCTCTGCCTAAGGGGTTCTCAATAATTCAATTTCACGAGCTTCATCCCGACACTTTTTTCTTTCCTTAGGAAATCGACCATCATAAGGTAGCCGGGTTTTGCCGGATACAGAAATGAAGACGTTGCTTTTGAGGTAATGTCCATTTTGTCGAGGTTGAATTTACCATCGGGCGAGAGGATAATATTTCCGAGAATCCTTTTAGTGGACTCGCCTTTTTCTTTGTCGTAATCAACATAAACAATATCAAAGCTCTTTTTGTCATTTGATAATTGCGTGAACTGGTAATCGAATCCACCAATAGCTTTAGTCACCATTCCGATTAATCCGGACCCATAAAAGTCGGCACCCGCCGGCAGGGTCACATTTGATTTATCTTTTGGATACAATTTTACTTCTTCGAGAGTGAAATCAGGTTTCAACACAAAAATTAAGATGTTCCAGACAACAGCTTTTGTCATGCTGGCTCCATAACCACCACCGAGAATATTTGCCGCAACTCCAAGCCCATCCGTAGATTTTGAAAATTGTTCACAGACAAGGTAGGTTTTTCCATTATCAGCTTTAATTATTTTATGAGTGTAGTTCATCGCTCCTTTTTCAAGACTCTCATTGGCTTCGGCAGGCATAAGGCTTTTTACTTCTTTGGCCCATGAATATTTTTTGTCGTTAAGGGGCTTCCCCGAAGCATCAAATGTCTTCACATAAAAACCTTTGCTTTTTGCTACTCCCGGCTTATCGTCAATGTTATAAAAATCGCCCAAAACAATGAACTGATCAGATGCCTCATCATAACTAACTGAATTCATAGACAGCTGTTCGCTCACCTTACTTTCAACCGGCTTTTCCATGATGAGCTTCCCTGTGGCGATATCAATTACACCAATGTAGAAGGTCATTTTTTTTGACATCATTCCCGGACGCTTAATCAGGTTTCCAATGATATACTTATCCGTTACCTGTTGGACCATGAAAGCCTGGTACTCATCTGAATTTTCAGGCGTAGAAAATTTCCACAACGATTTCAGCTTATCATCAAACATCTCAAACGTATATCCTTTACCGTTTTTTATCATTCCATTGATGACAAAACCCTTACCGTTAACAGGAAATAAATTGAAATCATATCCAAAAGTGGATTGGTCTTTTTCTTCCGCTTCCCTGCGTTGATACAATACTGACTTTTCGACCATCGAAAGTTTGTGTTCAATAGCCTTGAAACCGACCTTCTGGAGATTCTTATCAAACGTTTCAATTTCAAACTGATCATCCTTATGGTTATAGAAATAAAAGCCAAGAACGTTTTGGTTGTAGCCGTTTCCAAGAAGCTGAAATTTATTTCTGGGCTTCTGCATAGTAATGGTTTTCGTTTTCGAAAGGTTCTCATCATAGACTGCTAATGCGTAATTGTCATTGCCTTTGTCAGCTTTATCCACTTTGTAAAACATCGTATAACCTTTAACTTCTTTACCCTGGTAGATCGGAGAGATTGCACTTGAATGAAGTGTTTTAAATCCTTCAAGCGAAGCCGTCTGGGCACTCATGAATGTTACCGACAGAATGCATGCCAGCAGACAAATTTGTGTTTTGATTTTCATTAGAGTTGGTTTTATATTGTTTGGATTATTTCTTCTTTTTCTTTCCGGGCTTTTCATCCGGATCGAGCAGGCTTAGAAACCTTCCGCTTGCATATTTACTTTTGTAATTATTCTTCCACTGTTCTGCTTTATTGTCTTCTTTCATTTTTGAAAAGCAGTAGTTGACAACCATTGTAAATTCATCCTGAGTAAATGAGGAATTGTTTAGCTCATGAAAGCATTCCAGAAGACTCTTAAATTCTGAAAGGCGAATGCTGTTTACGAGATTAAGAAGATCATTCAACTGACCGGGGTTGCCATCAGAATAATTTGAAATATAATCTGAGAGCTCATGATTCTGAGTCGCCTGGTAAATCTTGTACCCGCTGAGAAAGATCATGGCTTTTAAAAATTCGTTGTCCTTTGCATGATCGAGATACAGCATTGCATTCAGCATTGACAAATCATAGTACTGGTAATCAAAATAAGCAATGATCATCTCCATGGCGCTGGCCCATTCAAGTTTTTTGAAAAGAGAAGTGTCTGTTTCTTTGACAACACCGGGCGGATGTAAAACCATCATATCATTAATAAAACTCTTTCGCTTTTCGCAATCCGGATGTGTGCGCAGGGAGTCACGCAAAATTTCATCCTTTTCTTTATCCATCTCTGAACGACCAAAGATGGATGTGGATTTGTAAGGTTGAATTTTACTTACGTTGAGTCCAGAGCAACTAAAAAAATTAAGAAAATCTGTTGAATCCTTAAATGGAGCTTCATCAATATGCTTCAATACATCCAGCATCGGTTCAAACTGCCTCGCATCATAACCGGATTTCAACATGAAAAGATAACCCAGAGAATCAGCTGCCCTTTCCAGTTCGCGGGAATGGAAGCGGGTATTGAAAGAAAATTTAAGCGCAAGCATGTTGATTTTTTCCTGCACGTTGAATTCTTCCTTCATCGTTTTTTTCATCTCTTTCTGGAACTCCTTACTATATAGTTCCGCAAGCAATTTCTTGATGCCCGCCTGCACATGATCCAGTTGTCCATGCGCCAACTCATGGCAAAGTACTGCGGCAACCTGGCTTTCATTCTCCATCTTCGACAGCAACGGAATATAAAACACAATGACGTGTCCTCCCACATAAGCTGCATTCATGATGGGCCAATTCGATACAACGATGGTGTAATCTTTTAAAGAAGGATTGCCGGCTGCAATTTTAGAAAACACAGATTGCACGAACGGGTTAATCAACTGATCATTCGTACTTGTATATTTTACAAGTGCCTTTATATAATCTGTTGATTCTTCTTTTTGCTCCTTATATCTCTTCTTATATGCAGAGCTCACATCTTCGGGAACTAAAAATGAGTTGTTCACCAACTCCGAACATTTTTTGGAAAGCTCAATTTGCTCCGTTGAATCAACGGCATGGAATGGAAAATAATTAAACTGCGCGAAGCATACTCCTGTTTCCAACCAAAAGAAAATCAGAACAAATAAATTTTTCCTCATTAAGCGTGGAATGGTTAATTCGGTTGGGGTGCCAAATGTAATTTTATTCTCATTCGAAGACAATATCGATCAGTATTTTATGAGCTACGGTGAGTCAAATAATTGTTCCTTGTCTTTCATGCACTAAAAAAAATTCAAAAATCTGATCTTATGGAATATCTTATTTTACTCAGACTTGTTCATGTTGTGAGTGCCATTTTCTGGGCAGGCTCTGTCATGTACCTCGCTTTATTTATTTTACCTGCAGTAAGAGCATTAGGTCCGGATGGTGGAAAATTTATGCAACAGCTTTCGAACACCAACAAAATGCCAACCGTTATGACGATTGCAGGAACACTCACGGTTTTGGCTGGCTTACTTCTTATAGAAAGATTATCGGGAGGATTTGAAGGAGCGTGGTTCGGCACGCCTCATGGCATTGTCATCAGTACAGGAGCAACACTCGCCATCATTGCGTATTGCATCGGAATTTTTGTAAACCGGCCAACCGTGGAAGGCATTGCTGCAATTGGTAAAGCTACAGCGGAAAAAGGCGGACCTCCTTCACCTGAACAAATGGCCGAACTTCAAAAGCTGCGAGCCAAACTTTTCAGCGCGATTAACATGACTGCTTATCTTGTGCTTGGAGCAGCAATTGCAATGAGCATTGCAAGATATTTCTGATGCCCTGAAAATTTAATGTGGTAATCGCTCTCTGAAAAAAGCATACACCCACGTTCCTGTAAGAGCACTCAGCAGTAAAACGATGGAGATAAAATATCCGCTTCCGATCTGAACATAGATTGGACCGGGACAAGCTCCTGTTAAACCCCAACCGATTCCGAAAAGTGCAGAACCGTATATTGTTCCTTTGCTGAAAAGTTTTTCCCTCGGTTTTACTTTTTCTCCTTCAGTTGTTTTCACACTAAATTTTTTCATCAGGAAAAGAATGAATGCAGAAGTTGGTACAGCCGTAAAGAAAAAACCGAAAATCTGGAAGCCCTGGAAGTGAAACATCTCCTGCATACGGTACCATGAAATAGCCTCACCTTTGATGAGCGCCAATCCGAATAAGAGTCCGATGAAAAAATACCTGATCATAGTTTAAGAATTAACGGTAACAAAAACCAACTGGTGAGAATTCCAAATGCAAAAAAAGTGATTGTTGCCAAAAGAGATGGTAGCTGAAATGTTGACAATCCGAAAATGCCATGGCCGGAAGTACATCCTGCAGCCCATCTTGTTCCAAAGCCAACTAAGAATCCGCCGAGCACGATGATGATAAATCCTCTCAACGTCATCAACGAATCAAAACTGAAAACAGATGATGGCATCATTCCGCGTTGATCAGAGATTCCATATTCATTCAGCATCTGTTGCGTGGACGAAGCAATTTTCACCGGCTCGTCATTGCTAAGTAAAACACCTCCGACAAATCCGCTGACCAATAATCCCAAAGTAAAGACAAGATTCCATCGCTGTGCTTTCCAATCGTAATTAAGAAAAGTAATTTTTCCGGGAATGGTCGCTGCACAAATTTCTCTGAGCGAAGAAGAAATTCCCAATGATTTATTCCCGACAATCAACAGCAACGGAACGCATGCGCCAATCACAGGGCCGGCAATATACCATGGCCATGGTTGTTTCAGAAATTGTATGAACGAGTTCAATATTTTAAAATTAATTTATAAATTTCGTTCAACGCTCTTTGTGATTCTTAGTGTCTCAGTGGTAAAAAATAACCACAAAGACACTAAGAACACTTAGGCTCACTAAGAAATGATTAATACTTCGTCAGCTCCGGCTGAACTTCATCGATCCATGCAAGGATGCCGCCTTTTAGGTTGTATAAATTATCGTCTCCGAATTCTTCCTGAAGTTGCTTGATGGCTTTCGCACTTCGCCCTCCCATTTTACAATGAACGACTACTTTCTTGTCACGTTGAATCTTTCCTGAACTCGAAAGAACCGTTGCCAGAGGAATAAGTTCTGCTCCGATGTTTGCGATTTCATACTCATGCGGCTCACGAACATCTATCAACTGAAAATCTTCACCCCTCACCTGCCAGTCGTACAATTCCTTCACGGAAATTTCTTTCACCGTTTTTTCTTCCTTCTCTTTCAATCCGCAGAATGCTTCGTAATCGATCAACGTTTTGATGGTTGGATTTTCACCGTTCAACGGATTTGTGGGATTCCTGCTGATTGTGAATGT
This sequence comes from Bacteroidota bacterium, assembly GCA_043742705.1. Taxonomy (GTDB): domain Bacteria; phylum Bacteroidota; class Bacteroidia; order AKYH767-A; family 2013-40CM-41-45; genus JAPLDA01. The sequence continues at coordinate 6,108 of JAYTXY010000010.1, read as the reverse complement.
TCTCGTTTCAAATGTCAATGCATCAAACGTAAAAAATCGTCCGCTCAAAGGATCACCAACTCCTGTTATCACTTTAATGACTTCCAGTCCCTGCAAACTTCCGATGATTCCAGGCAACACTCCTAACACTCCTGCTTCCGCGCAGTTGGGAACCAATCCCGGTGGTGGTGGGGTCGGATACAGATCACGGTAATTCGGACCGAGATTTCCATTTGCATCACGGTAATTAAAAACAGAAACCTGTCCTTCAAACTGAAAAATGGAAGCATACACATTTGGCTTACCGGACAACACGGCTGCATCATTGACGAGATAGCGTGTTGGAAAATTATCTGTGCCGTCTGCAACAACATCATAGTCTTTCAGGATGTCTAAAATATTCGCTGATGTAACACGTGTGTTATAAGTATTGATCGTAATAAACGGATTGAGCGATTGCAACCTCTTCTTCGCTGCATCTACTTTAGGCGTTCCGACTTCTTCCACTCCAAACAAAACCTGTCGTTGAAGATTGCTGTCATCTACTACATCGTAGTCGACAATGCCAATCGTTCCGACACCAGCCGCAGCAAGGTATAACAGTAACGGACTACCCAATCCTCCGGAGCCAATCACGAGCACTTTTGCTTCTTTGAGTTTACGTTGTGCTTCCATTCCGAAATCCGGAATGATGATGTGGCGGTTATAGCGCGCCAGTTCTTCTTTTGAAAACGTTGCTTCTTTATGACTCATGATGAATGATTTTTTCTGAATAATTAATTAGATGATCCGCCTGCAATTGCCGGAATGATGCTGATGACAGAATCCTCCTGCACGGTTGTCTTTTCCTGCTGAAGATTTCTGATATCATCGCTGCCAACGAAAACATTAATGAAGCTACGAAGTTTTCCCTGTTCGTCAAGTAAATGTTTTTTTAGGTCGGGAAAATTTAACGTGAGCTCAGTCACAGCTTCCTGGATAGAACCTGCCTGAAGCTGCAGACGACTGCTGTTGTTGGTGAATTTTCTGAGCGGAGTTGGGATGATGATGGTTGCCATAGTATTAGTTATTAGTTGTTAGTTGTTAGTTGTTAAGTGTTGGTTATTGGTTGTTCGCTGTTACTGAAATTGATTGAGTGATTTTTTCTTCTTCAAACTGTTGTTCGTCATTTAGTCGCCATGACTTGAGATCTGAAATTTCGTCATTCGTAACCGAAATGATCACATAGGAAAAAAACGGTTGTGCTGATAAACGATCCGTCTCTGAAGGAATTGCAGGATGATTGGGGTGAGAATGATAAATTCCAAGAAGAGAAAGATCATTTTCTTCAGCAAATATTTCTGCCTGAAGATAATCTGTCGAACTGATGAGAAAGCGTCTGCGCTGATCTTCCTTGCTTATGTTGTTCACGGGTTGTATCGCAGTAATCATGCGCTTTTCTCCTGTTTCGAAACCAAATAAAAAACCACAGCACTCGTACGGAAAACTTCGCAACGCATCTTCATTCATTCTTTCGATCGCCTCTACTTCAAGGTAAATCATAGGTTCAGTTGTTTGATCACGTCTTTATATTTATCAGCATTGTCGGGCAACACAGTTACCACTACACTGTCTTTTACCCGTTCAGCAATCCGAAATGCTCCAGCAAGATTCGCTGCAGAAGAAGGGCTGATTAAAAAACCTTCCTGTTTATAGATAGCACGCAAAGTCGCATAGGCTTCTTCTGTTGTCACCTTTTCAATTTCATCAGCAAGCGTGTCATCATAAATGCCGGGAACAACGGCTGTTTCAAGATGCTTCCATCCTTCCATTCCATGCATTGAGGAATCGGGTTGAAGAGCAACTAAACGGATTGACTGATCAGATTCTTTCAATCGTCTTCCTGTTCCGGTAAACGTTCCTGTCGTTCCAAGTCCGGCAACAAAGTGCGTGATGTCTGGAACTATTTTTAAAATTTCAGGAGCAGTTGTGTAGTAATGCGCTTTCCAGTTGTGTTGATTTTTATATTGGTCAGCGTAAAAATAATCGTCAGGATTGTTGATGGATAATTCACGTGCTACTTCCTGGGCGCCATCCGTTCCTTCAAAGGGTGAAGTAAAAACAATTTCTACACCGAATTCTTTTAGAATCGCTTTCCTTTCCGATGAAGCATTTTCAGGAAGACATAAGGTAACATCAATTCCAAGCAGTTTACAAATGGAAGCATATGCAATTCCTGTATTGCCGCTTGTAGCATCGAGCAATCGAATTCCGTGATTCAGCTTTCCATCGCGAATAGCATTCACAATAATTGAATACGCTGCTCTTGCTTTTACACTGCCGGAAAGTTGCTTCCACTCAAGCTTTGCAAGAATCTTGACATGCTTGTTTTCCCAATGATGAATCAGCCTGATTGGCGTATTACCAACCTGATTGCCGAGTGCTTCCGCCTTTCTCAGCAACTGAACGTCTATATTTTGTTTTGTTTCTATCATGATTAATGTCAAAAAAAAAGCTCCACTTTTGGTGGAGCCCGTTGTAAGAGTTTGCTATTTTATTTAAACGCAATAATCATTGTCCACCACAACGATACTCTCGTGGCAACGACAACAAGATGTTGAATGATTAAATGCGATGAACTGTTTCATGTGATGAATTATGATGCAATATATAGAATGATGAGAGCGAAGTCAAATTTTTCTTGAACTATTTTACAGTCCGCTATCGTTTCGTGAGTATAATCCTTGATTTTTTACATTAATCACGATCTTCTGAAACCATTGTCAATCAAGGCTTTTATGGAAGTATCCTTATTAAGCAACAACTTTATTCTTCACCGAAATCAATTTCGACAAAATGCTGATGGCAATTTCTTCAGGATCTTTTGCTCCAATATCAATTCCCATTGGCATGTCCACTCTTTCAAGAAGGTCTTTCGAAGCAATCATTCCTTCTTCAAACATTTTCTTTGTCATCTCCACTTTACGCTGACTTCCAATCATTCCTAAATAAGCATAAGGTTTCTTCAGACAGAAGGCAAGTATATCGCGGTCGAACGGATGACTGTACGTCATAATGGTGACAAATGTATTTTCATCAAAAGGAAGTAAAGGTAACGCCTGCTCATAATGCATGTTCAGTTTACTCACCTCCTCTAATTTAACTTCATCAATGTACTCTTTCCTGTCATCAACTATTACCACTTCAAAATCAAAGTTGAGTGCATACTTCGCGAGCGCATGTCCTGTATGTCCTGCACCGAAAATATAGAGTTTATTTTTTTTCATGACGGGTTCAATATAAATTTCCACACTTCCTCCGCAACACATGTTATGCTGATGAAGTAAATCGTGTTTAAATGTTTCCGACTCTCTCTTCTTTAAAACACCAAGCGCGTTAGCAATCACTTTTTTTTCGAGATCACCGCCACCAACGGTTCCGAAAATACTGCCATCAGTATACACGAGCATCTTCGCTCCGACTTCGCGTGGCGTGGATCCTTTTGTGTTCACGATTACGCAAAGTGCAACGTCCAGCTTTTGTCGCTGTGCTTCCGATATTTTTTCAAAGATGCTTAACACGAAGAGTGCCGTTGAGTGAATGGTATGTCAATTCCTGCACCGAAGTTAACCCAAGAAAAGCGAAATGACATAATAAATAATTCCACTGATAATAGCGGAACAGGGAATCGTCAGCAGCCAGGTCATGATAATATTTCCTGCAACTCCCCAACGCACCGCTGATAATCGTTTCGTTGTTCCAACACCCATGATCGCACCGGCAATAGTTTGCGTAGTGCTGACAGGAATTCCCATTGCAGTTGCGCCAAACAATGTAAAAGCACCGGCTGTTTCAGCGCTAAAACCACCGACAGGTTTGAGATGAGTGAGTTTTATTCCCATGGTTTTTACAATTTTCCATCCGCCTGAAAGTGTCCCAAGTGAAATAACGGTAAGCGAAACCAATTTCACCCAAACAGGTACCTGGAAATCGTCATGCCAGTAAAGATAATCCTTGATGAACGGGATATTCCGTGACGTAAATAAAAGTAACGTGATAATTCCCATCGTCTTTTGCGCATCATTCCCTCCGTGACCGATACTGAATGCTGCTGATGAAAGCAACTGGCCTACTCTGAAAAACCGATCCACGCGATGTGGTGTTGACTTTCTTGCAATCCATAAAGTAACAACCATGATTGTATATCCCATCACCAAACCAATGATGGGTGCCAGGAAAATAAACATAAGTGTGATGAAAATCTTCGTGGAGAAAAATCCGCCCGTGCCAGTGTGAAGGATCAATGCAATCCATCCACCTTTTGTCATTGCTGCTCCTATCAATGCACCCGTCAGCGAGTGGGATGAACTAACAGGTATTCCGAAACGGGCACAGAAAAAATAAGCCCAGATAATCGCACCAAGCAACGCTGATAAAATCAGGTACACATCAATCACATTCGACTGCACGATTCCTTTTCCAACAGTAGTGGCAACCTTGGACTCATCAAAAATGAACACTGCAGCAAAATTGAAGAATGCAGCCCACATAACGGCTGCTCTCGGAGTTAGTATCCTCGTTGAAACGATGGTGGCAATTGAATTTGCCGCATCATTCATTCCATTTACAAAATCAAATGTAAGAGCAATGAGGATGGTTACAATGATGATGGCGGTAAGCATAAAACAATCGGGTTCGTTTAACTGGTTTTCAAAAAAATTGTAAAAAAATTAAGCGGCTTTTACGATCACAGATTCGATGACATTCGCAGCATCCTCGCATTTATCGGTTGCTGTTTCCAATGCCGACAATACTTCTTTAATTTTGATAATCTCAATCGCATTTTTTTCATCTTCAAATAAACGCGCGACTGCATTGTCAAAAATATCGTCAGCGTGATTTTCAATGCTGTTGATGCGAACAAGCGCTTCGCGGATTTTATCAGGATGTTTCATGTTTCTCAATCCGCAAATAGCCGTGTTTAATTCAGCAGAGCACTGAACGATCAGTTCCGCCAATTTAATCATGGAAGGATGAATGATTTCCACTTTATAAAGGTCTATTCGCTTTGCAGAACCATGGATGTAATCGATTACATCATCCAACACCGAAGCAAGTTGTTGAATGTCTTCCCTGTCGAAGGGCGTAATAAAAGTGGTCGCGACTTCCTGGAAGATCTGGTGTGTGATTTCGTCACCTACATGTTCGAGCTTTTCAATTTCACGGATGTATACTTTCCGTTTTTCAGAAGAAGGAGTAGTGAGTGCTTCGTACAATACTTTGGAAATGGCAACAAGATTGGCTGAAGCCTGTTCAAAGAGGGGATAGAATTTACGGTCCTTCGGAACGAAGTATTGAAAGATGGAATTAGCGGACATAAAGCGTATTTAAATTTAGTGTTAGGCGGGCAAATTAGAGAAATTTAATCGTGCAAAAGTTTAATGTTGAAAACTAAAAAACAGTCTTGATTCATGTACTTTTGAACCGTGCAAACCAGCAGGAAAAAGATTGCCATTTTCGCATCAGGTTCGGGAACGAATGCTGAAAACCTGATTCGCTATTTTTCAGGTTCAGATGCGGTGTCCGTTGAATTGATTCTCACAAACAATCCTGCTGCCGGAGTGATTGAGCGATCAAATAACCTCAACATTTCATGCATGGTTTTTACCAGGAAAGATTTTTATGATTCCGATGTCGTGTTGAATAGTTTGCTTGAGAAAAAAATTGACCTTGTTGTACTGGCAGGATTTCTGTTGCTCGTTCCTGAAAAGTTAATCCTTGCGTTTGAAAAAAGTATCATCAACATCCATCCGGCTTTGTTGCCTGGTTTTGGTGGAAAAGGTTTTTACGGAAACTACGTTCATGAAGCTGTGCTGGTAAGCGGAAGCATTTTATCAGGGATTACCATTCATTATGTGAATACAAAATTTGATGAAGGAGAATTGATATTCCAGGCAGCGTGTCATATTGCAAAAGATGAAACTGCAGATTCGCTGTCAACAAAAATTCACACCTTGGAATACAATTATTTTCCTGTCGTTGTAGAAAAGTTATTAGACCTCTTGCAAAATTAGAGAATAAAATATTAGCACTAAGATGTTGAAAACTATGCAGGTATAGGCCGATGATTGATAGACACGTGCCGTATGA
>JAYTXY010000009.1:0-5979 GCA_043742705.1 Bacteroidota bacterium | reverse complement strand
TGCCATTTCATTGCTCGTAACTTTTCTCTACGGAAGTTTAGTGTGGGGAATTCTTCCCGTGGATCAAACAGTGTCGTGGGAATCGCATTTGTTTGGGTCAATCGCAGGATTACTTTGCGCAATTTATTTTCGTAAAGAAGGACCTCAAGCTATTGTCCATGTTTGGGAAGATGAAGAAGAAGTGCTTCCCGAAAATGAGTTTTGGAAACAGGATGACATTACCAACAACAGCGCTCCCTCTGAAAAACCTGTTGAAATCAAGTATATTTACGAAGAGAAAAAAGATTCAACTGACGCGGAAAAGGGAAATGACAACCAGTAATTTCAATGATGAAAACAATTCAATCAATAAGCGGGAACATTGTCGATGTAGTAAACAATGACATCTTTTACGGAAAACTTGAGATCAAAGACGGAAAAATAAGTGCCGTAAAAAAAATCTCCGCCAAGAAAGATGGCGAAGAATATATACTTCCGGGTTTCATCGATGCGCACATTCACATTGAAAGTTCGATGCTTATTCCGTATGAGTTTTCCAGAATTGCATTGGCGCACGGAACCGTTGCAACAGTTTCTGATCCTCATGAAATCGCCAATGTAATGGGAGTTGATGGCGTGCGTTACATGATCACGAATGCAGAACACTCACCGTTGAAATTTTATTTCGGTGCTCCATCGTGTGTTCCTGCTACTTCGTTTGAAACAGCTGGCGCTGAAATTACTGCGGAAGACATTGAAGCATTGTTCCTTGAACACGATTTGAAATACCTTGCCGAGATGATGAACTATCCCGGAGTATTGGGAAGAACTGATTTAGTCATGGACAAAATAGCCGTGGCAAAAAAGTTCAACAAAGTGATTGACGGACACGCTCCCGGTTTGCGCGGAGAAGATGCTGCACATTACATCGCAGCAGGAATCAGTACCGACCATGAATGTTTCACCAAAGAAGAAGCGTTGGATAAACTGAAACACGGAATGAAAATTTTAATTCGTGAAGGATCAGCTGCGAAAAATTTCGATGCATTGATTTCACTTGTTGATGAGTTTCCAAATGAAATTATGTTTTGCAGCGATGACAAACATCCCGATGATCTTGAAATCGGACACATCAACGATTTGGTGAAACGCGCTTTCAAACTGGAACTTGATAAAATGAATGTGCTGCGTTGTGCCTGTGTGAATCCTGTATTGCACTATGATCTTGAAGTAGGATTGCTGCAACAAGGCGATGAAGCAGATTTTATAGTCGTTGACAACCTTGATCAACTCACCGTTTTAAAAACTGTGATTGACGGAGAACTGGTTGCGGAAAAAGGAACTGTCTTTCTTCCTGAAATTTCTTTTGATGCCATCAATAATTTTTCTTCGCTGCCGAAAAAAGAAAGTGATTTTCGTGTAGAACCGCGTTCGATGAAAAAGCGTGTGATTGTCGCATTAGATGGACAATTGATCACCGAAGAAATCACAGTAATCCCGAAAATCGAAAATGGTTTTGTGGTTTCAGATACCGAACAGGATATTTTGAAAATTGCTTTGGTCAACCGTTACACAAACGAAATTCCTGTGATTGGTTTCATAAAAAACTTCGGGTTGAAAGAAGGAGCGATTGCATCCTCCGTTGCACACGATTCTCACAATATAATTGCCGTTGGCGTGAGTGATGAAGAAATTTGCAAAGCCGTGAACCTCATCATTCAACACAAAGGTGGACTGAGTGTGGTTTCAAAAAATGAAAACCGTGTTCTTCCACTGGCTGTTGCAGGATTGATGTCAACCGATTCCTGGCAAAAAGTTTCTGCAGATTATGCGAAGCTGGATAAAATGGCGAAAGAACTTGGAAGTAAATTGCGCGCTCCTTTTATGACGCTTTCTTTTATGGCTCTTTTGGTAATTCCTAAATTTAAAATCAGCGACAAAGGATTATTCGATGTCGGTGCGTTTGGGTTTACGGACCTTTTTTTGGAGTAAAGAAATTTAAGAAGCACTGACCGTTGACTATCGACAGTGGACCGTGGACATTTTTAAATACTTGCCTGACCTAACAAGATCACCGGATTTTCCATCAGCCCTTTAAATGTCCTAAGAAAATCTGCTCCGGTGGCACCGTCAACGACTCTGTGATCGCAACTCAATGTTACCTTCATCAGGTTTCCGGGAACGATTTGTCCGTTTTTCACGACAGGTTTTTGCAAAATTCCGCCAACGGCTAAAATACATGCATCAGGAGTGTTGATGATGGCCGTGAATTCTTCAATGCCGAACATGCCGAGGTTGGAAACAGTAAACGTGTTTCCCTCCCATTCAGCGGGCTGTAGTTTTTTATCTTTTGCCTTCTGTGCATAGTCTTTCACTTCAGCGTTAATCTCGCGCAATGTTTTGCTGTCAGCAAATCGAACCACAGGAACCAGCAACCCTTCTTCAACAGCCACAGCAACACCAATGTGAACATGGTGATTGATCCTGATTTTATCTCCGAGCCACGATGAATTAACTTTCGGATGCTGTCGTAAAGCAGCAGCAGCAGCTTTGATCACAAAGTCGTTGTAAGAAACTCTTGAAGACGTAATTGCCATGATCGATTCACGTGCTGTAATTGCAGCATCCATGTCAATCTCAACGGTGAGGTAAAAATGCGGTGCAGTGAACTTACTTTCTGAAAGACGTTTTGCAATCGTCTTCCGCATTTGTGAAACCGGAATTTCTTCGAAACTTTCTGAAGTGACTGCTTGTGCAAATACTTTTTCCGAGGCTTGAACGAACATACCCGGTTTGAACCAATCGATATCTCGTTTCACAATTCTTCCCGAATCTCCGCTGCCCATTATTTTTGAAAGATCAATTCCCTTTTCAGAAGCCAAACGTTTTGCAAGCGGTGACGCTTTCATTTTTGAATCTGAAGAAGTAGATGCAACAACAGGTTGAACATTGTTGACCGGAGCAACAGAAAGTTTTGGTGGTTCTGTTTTTGCAGAAACAGCAGCAACAGGTTTTGCTTCTTCTTTTTTCGCCACAGGTTCAGATACTTTATTTTTTTCAGCATCGAGAAGTGGCTTGTAATCTTCACCCGCTTTCCCTACGACTGCAAGGATGCCGTCAACAGGAGCCGCTTTTCCTTCTTCCACTCCTATGTACAACAGCACTCCATCCTGGTACGATTCAAATTCCATCGTTGCCTTATCGGTTTCAATGTCAGCGACAAGATCACCCGACTTAATGGTATCACCGATTTTTTTGTGCCACTTCGATACAACACCTTCTGTCATTGTATCACTCATCTTCGGCATTCGTACGACTTCAGCCATGGAAATGAAATTATAGATTTTAGATTTTAGATTTAAAATTAGATGAAACGGGTAGATTATTTTCCTGAGATGTCTTCACAATTTTTGTGAGAACATTTATGATGGATTCTATTTCATCCAGGAATTGTTTGTAATCATGTTTCACAACCTGACTCTTATTCAACAAACGTAACCAATATCTTGTTTCCCGTGCCTCTTTTGCTGCAATGACCATCTTTGCAATAAAGTCCTTTCTTGAATGAGCAGCTATTGCCTCTTCTACATTTGCTCCGATGGAAGTTCCTGATCGAAGAAATTGTTTTGACAATTCATACTCATGTTGGTTTTTAAAAACTACGTAAAGACTAACGATTTGCAATGCAAACTCAAAAGTCTTATTCAGAATCAGATTCTCAGAATCCTTCATAATGAAATCTAAAATCTAAAATTCATAATTTAAAATCATTCCTTTATGTAAGGGTAGTCATTCTGCACATACACATCTTTATAAAGTTCAGATGGATCAGGATATGCTGACTCTTCCGCAAAGCGAACTGAATCTTCCACCGTAACTTTTACGCGTTCGCTGATCTCGTCAATTTCCTTTTGAGAAGCGAATTTATTTTCCACAATAGTTTTCAAAACTACCTCTACAGGATCTTTCGCTTTGAACGATTCCACTTCTTCCTTCGTCCTGTATTTCGCAGGATCACTCATCGAGTGCCCTTTGTAACGATACGTATTGATTTCAAGAAGAGTCGGTCCTTTTCCGTTACGAGCATGCTGTACTGCTTTCTCCATGGCAACATGAACAGCTTCCACACTCATTCCGTCAACAGGTTCTGAAGGCATGTCGTACGACAAACCAATTTTATAAAGCTCCGTCACGTTACTGGTTCGTTCAACAGAAGTTCCCATTGCGTAGTTATTATTCTCAATGACAAAAATAACAGGCAGCGACCACAACATAGCCATGTTAAATGTTTCATGCAACGCTCCTTGCCGAACAGCACCATCTCCCATGTAACACACGCAAACATTTTTTGAACCGTTGTATTTTTCAGCGAAGGCAATACCTGCTCCGAGAGGAATCTGCCCTCCCACAATTCCATGTCCGCCGAAAAAACGATGTTCAGCTGAAAACATGTGCATGGATCCACCTTTGCCTTTTGAACAGCCGGTAACTTTACCATACAGTTCTGCCATCACTGCATTTGCAGAAATTCCTTTCGCGATAGCATGTGCATGATCACGATATGCAGTAATCATGGCGTCTTCCTTTTTCAGCACTGACATAGCACCAGCAACTACTGCCTCTTGTCCGATATAAAGATGACAAAAGCCCTTTATCTTTTGCATGCCGTACAATTGCCCAGCCCGTTCTTCAAACTTGCGCATGAGCAGCATGCCTTCATACCATTGGAGATACTGCTTTTTTGTAAATTTCGTTTTCGACATAATTGGAATTTCAAGATCCATCATACATGCAGAATTTATTACTCGTGCAAAGATAGAAGAAATGAGAAATGAAGCCTCAGCAACCGTTATTTTCCATTATTTCCCGGGCGGATGATGAATGTATTTCGATGACTCACCTTTTGCAATGGAGAGAGTTTTAAAATCAGAAGACTTGATTTGTTTCGCGAGAAAAACAATTTGCCCGACATGGTACGCATAGTGCGCCAACTGCCTCTGAATCGCGCGTAAGACGGTATGCGGTTCCTTTCTGATGTAAATAATTTTCAACAGATCCTCTTCTGAAAGTTTATCTAACGAATCAAAAAGACAACTCCATCCTTTGTTCCAGAAATTCATCAGGTCTTCGCGTGAAGTAAAATCATCTTCAAATTCTCCGTCACGGTTGCGGTCTGGTTTTTCTCCGTCAGTGGTGAGAAAATCAGTAAAGCGTGACAACATATTCCCCGAAAGATGTTTCATGATGATGACGATGCTGTTTGATTCTGCATCGGGAAGAAAATGCAATTCACTGTCCGCAAGCTGTGCTATTGCTTTTTCAGCATTCGACTTCAATCCGTGAAAACTTTTAATGGATTCCGTCAAATATTCCTGTGCGATAGTTTCCATGAGACATTTAACATTATCATTTTACAGGCTTCCGCTATCACCTTTTGCTTTCAGGTTATCACCATCAAACATATATGGTAAAAAGTTTTTTATGCCTTCCGCAATCAGTACTTTTCCGGTTTCACCAAAGAGAATTAAACGAATCGGATATTGATACCGATGTTCGTATTCTGCAATCGCCTGCCTGCAGGCACCGCACGGAGCCACCGGCTGATCAATCGCAAACTGTTTTGAAGTCGCTGTAATGGCAATCGCTTTAATTTTTACACCCGGATAATTTGCTCCTGCAGAAAATACGGCAACACGTTCAGCACAAAGTCCGATCGGATAGGAAGCGTTTTCCTGGTTGTTGCCAAGTACGACAGTACCATTCTCAAGAAGAACAGCTGCACCTACATTAAAATTTGAATATGGTGCATACGCATTACCTGCACTCTTTCGGGCTTCAGCAACTAATTTTTGATCCACAGGATCCAAGTCGTCAACTGAATCAAATTCAAGAAATTCAGACTGCACATGCAATTTCTTCATAGGTTCGCTTTTAGAAAAGGGGATTAAAGATAGAGTTCAAAGTTCAAAGTTCAAAGTTCAAAGTCGATAATGGACTTTG
>JAYTXY010000008.1:0-14034 GCA_043742705.1 Bacteroidota bacterium | reverse complement strand
ATTGCCGCTGCAGATTGCACAGGACATGGAGTTGCGGGCGCCATCATGAGTATGATCGGAAGTTCCCTGATGAACCAGATCATCAATGAAAAAGGAATTTCTGATCCTGCGGAAATCTTAAACCAACTGAATATCGGAATCATTGAAGCCTTGAAGCAGGCTGAAAATTCTTCGCATGACGGAATGGATGTGGCGCTTTGTGCATTTGATTTTCAGAATTCTGAAGTTGTTTTCTCCGGAGCAAATCGTCCGTTGTGGCTGGTGAGAAATGGAACTCTTGAATCTTTCAAGTCTGATAAATTCCCGATAGGCGGATTGCAGATTGATCACAAAGAATCGTTCACGAATCATGTCATTAAACTGGAAAAGAACGACACGATTTATATTTTTTCAGATGGATATGCTGATCAGTTCGGAGGAATGTTGGGTAAAAAATTAATGACGAAAAAATTTAAGGAAATTTTGCTTTCTATCCAGGATAAATCCATGGAAGAACAGGGAGAATACCTTCATCAATTCATCAAAGGCTGGATGAGTGAACTGGAACAGGTGGATGATATTATGGTGATTGGAATAAGAATTTAGTTCAAAGTTCTGAGTTCAAAGTTGGATACTGGAAGTTGGGGAATAGAAGTAGGATAACTATTCGACTTTAGTTATACAATCAGACTTCATTCTACTGACACAATCAAAAATTCCGTTCTCCGATTTTGAGAACGACCTTCTTCCTTTTCATTGGATGCAATTGGTTTCATGTCACCATATCCTTTAAAAGACAATCTTGTTTCCGGAATATTATTAGCGACAAGAAAATCAAAAACTGCTTTTGCACGATTCTGTGACAAGGTTTGATTGTGTGGTTTTGAACCAACGTTATCTGTATGTCCGCTGATTTCAATTTTAATTTTAGGATTACCACTTAAGAAAGACATCAGTTTTCCAAGTTCCGCTTTTGATTCATCTTTGAGGTTGAATGCATCTGTATCATAAAAAATATTTTTCAACACCACACTCTCCCCAGCTTTAATCGGATGCATAGGAACATCTTTTAACACAGGATCTTTTGTTCCTTTTTTGTTTTTCAGTTCAAAATTTTCTGAATAGAACATGTAACCATCTTTCGAAACATTCAGTGCATAATTTTTTCCTTCAGGAACGCAAACAAGAAATTCACCGTTTCCCGGATTTGAAGAAGAACGAATGACAGGTTTCGCTGTAGCCAGATCAATTAATTCGAAGCCGGCAGCAAGAGGCTGCTTTGTTGTTGCATCAAAAACTTTCCCTTTCATGTAGGTAATTTTCTCCGGACGGATCGCAGGATACAATTCAAACTGGTACAAATCCAATCCACCATTTCCACCTTTTCGGTCTGAAGCAAAATAAGCGACATCGCCGGAAGGACTTACCAGCAAACTGTTTTCATCATTGGATGTATTGATCGGATAACCAAGATTAACAGGATCTCCCCAAGAACCATCTGCTTGTCGTTTACTCATAAAAACATCCAACCCTCCCATTCCGGGATGACCGTCAGAAGAAAAATACAACGTCTGATCATCAGGATGAATGAAAACAGATTCTTCATCGCCCGGCGTGTTGATTTTATCGCTCAACGGAACAGGAACACTCCAGTGACTGCTGTCATCAATGTGAGTGACATAGATATCATGCGTTTCTGATTTATCATAAGTTCCGCGAATGAAATACAGCGTTCTTCCGTCTGATGAAAAAGAAGGCTGAGTCTCCCACCGAAATGAATTTACAGGCTTACTTAAATTACGCGGAGTCTGAAATTTATCGCCAACTTTTTTTGAAATGAAAACATCGCAACTTCCTTCTCCCTTCAGGTTTCCCGCATATTCTCCCGTCTGTTTGTCCTGGCATTCAGCGAAGAAAAGATATTGTCCGTCCGCTGATAATGAAGGAGCGCCTTCATTTCCGAATGTATTGACTTCAGAAAGAGGTCTTGCCCTTGTCCAATGATCCTTTACAAAATTACTGACGTAAAAATCTTCCTGTAAAATCGCTCTGCCATACTGATCAATCGTCTTAAGCCGCCTTGTAAAAAGGAATGTCTTTCCGTCCGCAGTGATGGCGGGAAAATATTCTTCATCGGAAGAATTGATGCTGTCTCCCATGTTCACGGCATTAAACGGCACAGGATGTTTCAGCGCCTCAATCGCGAAGTTGCAGTTTTTCAGAAAGCGATTTGCTTTAGTTGCAAGCTCCGAACGAATGTCTTTGTACGTTAGAAATTTTTCAAAATGAACTTTTGCAGAATCGTATTGAACCAATCGAAGCTCCATTTTACCAAGCGTGTAATAACTGTTCGGGAAATAATCGGGGTTGACCCGGAAGGATTGCTTATATGCTGCAATAGCTTCGTCATATTTTTTTTGGTCATCATAAACCGTTGCCATCATGATGTAAGCATCCGTAAAACCGGGATCCGTTTTCACTGCATCCTGCAAATACTCAATCGCCTTCTCGTCATAATGTCCTTCAAAACATTTCAACGCACTTTCAAAAGCTTTGATCGCTTTGGGATTGCTACTTGCATATCTGCCCTGTTGTGCAAAAAGATTCGTTGAGAACACAATCAACAATAAAAGCAGAAAACTTTTTTTTTTCATCCGGTAAAGATGCTAACAAAAATGAAACCAAAAATACTCCTTCAGCTCAAACGGTAAGTGGTAACGAAAATTTTATTCGGAGGAAAAAGCAGTTTGAAGTGCTAATTTTCTTGAGTAATCAATGTGCAAATTAGAAAATGTGCAGATGCGCAAATGGAAATGATTGTCTTCCAAAATCACTACGACTTTGGAAGGCAATCAAAAATAAAAAGTAACAAATAAAAAATCTCTCAATGTCCGTGTTCACCGCTGTGAACATGCCCATGAGAAAGTTCATCAGCTTGTGCTTCGCGAACCTCAACTACTTCGCCACTGAAGTGAAGTGTATGTCCCGCAAGCGGATGATTAAAATCCATCGTCACATCTTTCTCGTTATAAGAAACCACTTTTCCGTTCATACGGTTTCCTTCGTGGTCGCTCATAGGAAGAACATTTCCAACTTTGAGCGCTTCAAAATCAATCACGTTATCTACTTTAAAAATATCGATCGGAAGATTAATGACTGCATTCGTATCAAGATCTCCGTAGCCGTCTCCCGGCTCAATGCTGAAGCTGAATTTTTCTCCGCGAGTGAGTCCGTCAAGGTTTCGCTCAAAGCCGGGAATTAATCCTCCCACTCCAAAAAGAAAGGTTAGTGGGTGTGAAGAATCGGTTGTTTCAATGTGTTGTTTTTCCTGTTGCGGAAGATTGGCATGCAGCTCATAACTGACTGATACCACTGTGTTGTTTGCAATTTTCATCAGGTTCAATGTTAAGTTTAAAATTTTGCCGCGAAGATAATAGAATTGTCTGAAATCAGCTTTTAAAATAAATCATTTGAAGATCATTTTGAGAGCAAAAAGATTGCGCTTCTTTGTAAAAAGAAAGAGTTTTATCATTGAAGTTTTTCAGAAAGGCATCTCTTAATTAAAATGAAGTTGAAAATCTTTTTAAATGCATTGGTTTTTACCCTGCTGATGGCGGCAATTTACGCTCTTAGCTATCTTATCCCTTCATGGACAGGGTTTCAAAAACTGAATTACACCGCGACACTTTTTATCATTCGTATTTTATTGTCGTGTGGCTGGTTACTTGGCATCACGTATCATGTGCTTTGGGATAAATCGAAAGCGAAACTCTTCCGAACAAGAATTCTCTTCTTCTTCATCCTTGTCATTTCAATCTTTGTTGTCTGGACTGTTCATACTACGTATGGTCTCACGGATGCTTATAACAAAACCAAACGCTCTTCACGAGGATGGAGAGGCACAGCGCATCTTCCTGATCATGAGTTAGGATTGAAACCTGTTCCAAATGCACTGGCATTTGAAACGTTTCCCGTTGGCGATGACATACCGATGAGGTATGATAAAAACGGATTCAGAGTTCCTTTGAATTACGATGAGACTCAGCACATCGATAAGCGACCAAGAATTTTATTTCTTGGATGTTCTTTTACTTACGGAGCTGCTTGTATTGCCGAAGAAACATTTCCATTCCTCGTTGAAAAAGAATTAAACGGATATACGATTAATGCAGGTGTCTGCTCATATGGATTCACACAGATGTACATGCTTGCTCAGAAACTTATTCCGGAATACAAACCTGATTTTGTCGTGTTTCAAAATTCACCATGGCTGGTGGAGCGAGCACTTAGTTGTTACGGACCAACCTATCAAAGCATTCTTCCCACACCTTATTTTGATAGTCAAAACAAAGTAGTGTATTCATTGTTTGAAAGCAATTCGAACAAGTATCCAACGGAACATTTCAATCACACAGAAAAAAGTTTTGTAGATTATCTTTCCTTTATGAAGGCATCCATTCCTCTTTCCATGCAGGATGATTTCAGGAAATTCTCATTTGATGTAAAACAGTTTTTCCATGTCATCCCTAAGCCGAATAAAAATCCTGAGAACGCAGAACAATTTGTTTTCAGCAACGTGCACGAACTGTGCGAAAAAAATAAATGCAAACTCGTTGTACTGAATATCTCCATGCCGAAATACAAAAAAGGAATTTTCAAGCCGGATGTAAAAGGCGATGTCGCTATCGCAAATGCAGATTCCGCCTTGTATGCAAATCTTGGTAACAACGAAGAGTACAAGAAGAAATACAATCACTACAGAATGTCAGGCAGCGATTCTGTTTTTGTGGATTCTCATCCGAATCCTGTAGCACACAAAATAATTGCCGCTGAAATTGTGAAGGCGATTCACTCGCTGGGTACTACGAAGCCATAAATAACCTTGTCCGGATTTCTAACTCCAGTCACTCTCACATCCCATATCGCAATACGCACATCGCATTACGCAAAAGTTACGTACATCCCAATCAACGAAAGAATAAAATAAGGAACAAGTGCTGCAGCTCCTGCATAGTCTTTTGAAATACGCTGTCCAAAAAAAAGAGCGAGAAAATTTACGGAAGCAAGACAGCTGGCATAAAAGCAAATCACGGAATCATCTTTTATCAAAAAGTAAATGAGTCCGATAACAGAAAGCAAACCGCAGCTTATTTCAATCAGGGTAATCACACGAAGCATCAGTCCTGATATTTTCTTCAAAGGAGAATTTACAAAATGCGAAGTGTGGAACTCATAATTTCCTTTCCAATCGATTACTTTATCGAGTCCTGATTGTAAAAACAGGATCGCGAAAAACACTGAAGTGGCCATCACCAGCGCGGTATGCAGTTGTATCATATGCAAGAGGATTCTTTCAACAATCGTATGTTATCATTTTCCTTCCTTTATCAACAAAAATACAGGAAGTGTTGGTAACTTTCAACTTCACATCCGAAACTTACTGTATTTTTGCGGATTAATTAAAGCTATGATCATAACGTATTACGGGCATTCATGTTTCAGTGTGGAAGTAGGCGGCAAAAAATTACTTTTTGATCCGTTCATCTCTCCCAATCCCCTTGCAAAAGATATCAAGGTGAAAGACATCAAAGCGGATTACATCCTGCTTTCTCATGGTCATGAAGATCATGTTGCCGATGCTGAAGACATTGCCAAGCGCACCGGAGCCACTGTGATCTGCAACTGGGAGATTCATAACTGGATGAATTCCTTGGGTGTTACTAAAACTCACCCGATGAACATTGGCGGCCACTGGATCTTTGATTTCGGAAAAGTGAAATGCGTGAATGCCGTTCACTCAAGCAGTCTTCCTGACGGAACGTATGGAGGAAATCCAATGGGCTTTTTGGTGGAAGCACCGGAAGGTAATTTCTATTACGCAGGCGATACTGCTTTGCATTACGACATGAAACTGATCGGTGATTACAAGAAAATAAAATTCGCTTTTCTCCCGATCGGAAATAACTTTACAATGGGAATCGATAACGCTGTGATCGCATCAGACTTTATTGCCTGTGAACGAATCATCGGCATGCATTACGACACATTTGATTTTGTAAAGATTGATCACGAAGATGCTATCAAAAAATTTGACCGCGCTTCAAAAGAATTAACGCTGATGAAAATTGGGGAGCGTTTGGAATTATAAATTACCAATGAACAAATGAACCAGTGAACTGAAAATTACTTGTTCATTAGTTCATTAGTTTATTAGTTCATTAATAAGTTGAACCAAGAGAGATTAACAGTACAACTATGGGAAAGATCATTGCGGTAGCAAATCAAAAAGGCGGAGTCGGAAAGACAACGACAGCCATGAACCTCGCAGCAAGTTTTGCTGTGCTTGAATATAAAACATTGCTGATTGACAGCGATCCGCAGGCGAATGCCACATCAGGCGTGGGTTTCGATCCGCGTACCATCAAGACGAGCATTTACGAATGCATCATCAACGAAGCGAATCCGAAGCACACGGTGCTGACGACTACCACTCCTAACCTATATCTCATTCCGTCTCACATTGATTTGGTAGGCGCGGAAATCGAAATGATCAACCTTCCTAACCGTGAACGTAAGATGGCTGATGTATTGTCAAAAATTCGTGACGACTACGACTTCATCGTCATTGACTGTTCTCCTTCTTTGGGATTGGTGACCATCAATGCACTTACAGCCGCAGATTCAGTAATCATTCCCGTTCAGTGCGAATATTTTGCATTGGAAGGATTAGGAAAATTATTGAACACAATTAAAATCGTTCAGACACGTTTGAATACTGAACTTGAAATTGAAGGTATTCTTCTCACGATGTATGATTCACGTTTGCGTTTATCAAACCAGGTAGTCGAAGAAGTGAAAACACATTTCCAGCAAATGGTTTTTGATACGATCATTCAGCGGAATACAAAACTTGGAGAAGCACCGAGCTTCGGGCAAACGATCATCATGCACGATGCAAGCAGCAAAGGTTCTGTGAACTACCTGAATCTTGCACGCGAAATTTTACAGAAGAATAATTTAACAAAGATCAAAGCAGCCGATAAAAAAATACACGTAGCCGATGAGCATTAAAAAAAATGTGCTGGGTAGAGGACTCAGCGCTCTGCTTGAAAATTCAGAAACAGATGTAACATCTAAAAGCCCGATGACGGAAGGCTCTTCTGCTGTCTCCGGAGCGATTGCAAACATTCCCGTTGACCAGGTTGAATCAAATCCGTTTCAGCCACGAACTGATTTTGATGATGATGCACTGAGAGAACTTTCCGAATCCATTAAGGAACAAGGAATCATTCAGCCGATTACTGTTCGCAAACTAGGATACGACAAGTTCCAGCTTATTTCCGGTGAACGTAGACTAAAGGCATCAAAACTTGCAGGGTTAAAAACAATTCCTGCGTACATCCGCATCGCGAATGACCAGGGAATGCTGGAGATGGCGCTCGTTGAAAACATCCAACGACAGGATTTGAATGCCATTGAAATTGCGATCAGCTACAAACGATTGATTGATGAGTGCGATCTTACACAGGAAGTACTGAGTACGCGTGTAGGAAAAAACAGAACGACTGTTACCAACTACATGCGTTTGCTGAAACTTCCTCCTGAAATACAGATTTCCATTCGCGATGGAAAAATTACGATGGGTCATGCCCGCGCAATTCTTGGTGTTGACGATGTCGTGAAGCAACTGATGATGTACAAACAAATCATGAGCGATAAACTCAGCGTTCGTGACGTGGAAGAACTTGCCCGTACAACCGGAAACAAATCCACTCTTCGTAAGAGAGAAGTTGCCGGGAACCAATCGTTGTCATTTGAGTTTACCAAAATTCAAAATGTACTCTCAAGTCATTTCGGGACAAAAATTCAACTCAAACGAAACGGGAACGGAAGCGGGCGCATCGTTATTCCTTTTGAGAATGATGAAGACCTCAACCGTATTCTTGAGTTGTTGAATTACTAGTTGTCTGAAAGCAAATTTTTTGAACAACTTGATGACTTTCTTCCAACATCTGCATCGAATTAAATTTATCTTTTTTGCTTTCATTCTGTGCGAATTTTTTTCTCCAAGGAAATCTTTCGCACAGGAGATAACCGCTGATACAGTAGTTCACGCAAAGACTACGGATACTTTATCTCTGACAAAGACCGCTAATCACAGAGCCAACCGTGCTGCGGTTTTCTCAGCTGTTGTTCCGGGAGCTGGACAGGTTTACAACAAATCGTACTGGAAGGTCCCGATTATTTATGGTGGTTTTGCCGCACTTATTTATTTCATCAACTTCAACAACACCAATTACAAAACATTTAAGACAGCTTATCTATATCGCACGGATCTTGACTCAACAACAAACGATGCCTTTCCGAATTACACCAACGATGATTTAATCGTTCGGAAAGATTACTACAGGCGCAACAGGGATTTCTGTTACATACTTGGAGGAGTAGTGTACGTTCTCAACATCATCGATGCTTATGTAGATGCTCACCTGAAAGATTTTGATGTAAGCGATGATCTTACGATGCATACTGAACCCTACTTCAACCTTGATTACAAAGGATTCCCGGTGGCAGGTCTCAGTCTGAGTTTCAAATTAAACAGTCCGGGGAAATTCAAAAAAAGATTCTGATATGAAAATTGCGCTCATCGGCTACGGAAAAATGGGAAAAGCGATTGAGGAAATTGCGCTTCAGAAAAATCATGAGATTGTTCTGACGGTTGACGAACACAATGCAGACACGTTTCAATCTGAACTTTCAAAAGCCGATGTTGCTATTGAATTCACAAGACCTGAGGCAGCTTTCAACAACATCCTAAAATGTTTTGACGCAAACATTCCCGTGGTTTGCGGAACAACAGGCTGGATGGATAAGATAGAAGAAGCGAAGAAAACCTGTCTTCAGAAAAATCAAACTTTTTTTTACGCATCGAACTACAGCATTGGTGTAAATATTTTTTTCGAAACCAATCGACTGCTTGCAGAGCTGATGAATACTCAACCTCAATACAACGTGAGGATGGAAGAAATTCATCACATTAAAAAACTGGATGCGCCAAGCGGAACTGCAATTACGTTAGCAGACGATGTTCTTCAACGCATCAAACGATTGAAGCGCTGGAAAAGTCATCTGATTGGTAACGACCGTGAAAAAAATATTGGCTCATCGGAGTTACCGATTTACTCTTCCCGTATCGGAGATGTGCCAGGCGTGCACGAAGTTTCTTATTCTTCCGCCGATGATACTATCTGCATTATTCACGAAGCCCATAACAGGCAAGGTTTTGCAAAGGGAGCTGTGTTGGCAGCAGAATGGATCATCAATAAAAAAGGCGTGTTTGGGATGAAGGACTTATTAAACTTCTGATGTTTAAAATTAACAAGTCTGTAACAGGCAAAGGGTTAAAATTGCTCTACCTTCGAGCCGTTCTAAATTAATTTTCTTACAGACTCAAACGATCTTCTATGTCAAGATTCAGAATCAACTGGGACTTAATTAAAAATATCATCTTCGGGATTTTCACGCTTGGCGTGTGGTTCCTGTTGAAGACAAAACCCGGTCAGCGTAAATCAGCAGTCAGGGAATGGGTGGATGCCATCATCTTTGCCATCATTGCTGCTACCATCATCCGGACTTTTTTCATTGAAGCATACACCATCCCTACTCCATCCATGGAGAAGTCGCTGCTTGTCGGAGATTTTCTCTTTGTGAGTAAGATCAGTTACGGTGCACGTATTCCGATGACTCCGCTCTCCTTTCCATTCGCACATCACACCATGCCCCTGGTTGGAGGTAAATCATACCTTGAGTGGATTAAAGTTGGTTACCATCGTTTACCGGGTTTTGGAAAAATCAAGAACAACGATGTAGTTGTTTTCAATTGGCCCGCAGAAACAGAAGGACGACCAATTGACAAGAAAGAAAATTACATCAAACGTTGCATTGGAATTCCCGGTGACACAATCAATATTCAAAACCGGAATGTATACATCAATTCGAAGCTCGCTGATTTGCCTGATAAGGCTCAATTCCATTACCATGTAAAAACTGATGGTTCGGGTTTCAGCGAAGCAGCTGCAAAGCGGCTTGAGCTAAACGATATCCAGGTTGCTTCTCCGGAAGGAGATTTTATTATCAACATGACAGCGAAAAGTGCAGAAGAAATAAAATCATTCGGGAACGTAAAGTTGGTTGAACCGTTGCTTGATCCGAAAGGAAATTACGAAGATTTTATTTTTCCGTTCGAAAAGAAAATTCATTGGAACTATGACAGCTTCGGTCCGTTGTGGATTCCGAAAGCAGGAATGACAGTGAAACTGGATTCTTCCAACATTCCTTTTTACCGAAAAGCAATTGGCGAGTACGAAGCAAACAAGCTGGAGGAAAAAGACGGAAAGATCTTCATCAACGGTAAAGAAGCAAACGAGTATACGTTTAAGATGGACTATTATTTCATGATGGGCGATAACCGTCACAACTCAGCCGACAGCCGTTTCTGGGGTTTTGTTCCCGAAGATCACATTGTTGGTAAAGCCGTTTTCATCTGGATGAGTTGGGATACAGACGGAACGTTCTTAAGCAAAATCCGCTGGAGCAGATTGTTTCACACGATCCATTAAGAATTTTATATTTTTGATTGCTTATTGAAAATAAAAAATATCAAATAAAAAATAAAAAATTAAGAGTATCCACTCGATCCGCATAATCCCATAGTTGCGGACATTGTGCTTCACCGAATCTTTCTGTCTTGAATTTTGAGAATATCTGATTTCCTGAAACGATGCATTGAATCTGATCTTTTTCTGTTTCCAATTTTTTCTCGAGGGACTTAATGTCATCGTAAAATTCATAGTACACCACTGATATCGGAGAAGCAATTCCTTCGTCTTCTTTCAGAATAAGAAAATCATTATCGAAGAAAGGGATTTTTTTCAGGAGATAAATTGTTTTGTTGTAATCGTGGTTGTTCATGTATTTGTTATGCCTGCTAACTAAAGAAAACGATTCAATCGCTTCGAAGAATTTTGGAAACTCATAACCACGCGGAACAAAAATCTTGGATACATTTCTACATCCTAATCCGAAGTACTGAAAAATATCATGACCTATTTTTTTAAAGTCCGCTTCCGTTTCATCTCCTGTAAAGACAGCCACAGCATTCCTGTTCATGCGGATGATGTGCGGATATTTTCCAAAGTAGTAATCAAAATACCTCGCTGAGTTATTACTTCCCGTTGCAATCACCGCATCAAACCCGGAAAGCTTTTCTGAGAATGAAATCCGTGATTTAAATTTCGGTTCAATCTCCAACAATTTCTCAGCAACAAACGGAAGTAAGAACGGATCATCGGAAGCATTCTTCCCAAGATAGTTGTTTCCTGACAGGATTACAGAAAGCAAATCATGCAATCCAACCAACGGAATATTTCCTGCATTGATGACACCAATTGTTTTAGCGGAGCGAGATTGATTCAGTTGTTGATCATAAGGCTTCAACCATTCATTCAGCGATTCCTTCGTCAACACATCAGCCCAGGAAGAAAAAGCAAGGTGAACATTTTCTTCGGTGAACCATGGATTTTTAGGACGTACTTTCAGCAATAACTCATCAAAAGTCTCGTCACCAACCTTGACAAGATTCCCGAATATAGTTCCAAGTTCTACTACTGAATGCTTTACCTCGCTTAACTGTATTTCGCTCATTCTATGTTCGTAAAGGATTGTTATGAATGGATATTTTGAAATATCCTTTAATTCTCTATTTTTGTCTTGAATTAAAACCCAAAAGTAGAAAGGAAATAATTATGGCAATAAAGATAACTGAAGAATGCATCAACTGCGGTGCCTGCGAACCTGAATGTCCGAACAACGCAATCTACGAAGGTGGCGCTGAATGGCGTTTCTCTGATGGTACAACTGTAAAAGGTCCATACAAAAAGATGGATGGCGCTGAAGTTGACGCTGACGCTCCACAAACCCCAATCTCCATGGATATTTACTACATCAGTCCGGACAAGTGTACGGAGTGCAAAGGGTTCCACGATGAGCCGCAATGTGCTGCCGTGTGTCCGGTTGACTGCTGTGTAGACGATGAAATGGTTCGCGAGACTGAAGAAGTTTTGCTCGCGAAAAAAGCTAAAATGCATATTTAAAAAACGTAACAGACATATTGTGAAATCCGCTTCAATAATGTTGAGGCGGATTTCGTTTTTAATAGCCTTGATCTTTTAACTTTGCTCAATGTTGAAGAAGATTTTTTTTCGAACCGTTTTATTATTGCTTTCGTTTTCACTTTCGCCATCGTTTGTTGAAGCCGGAACAATAGATTCTCTTCAAACACTTATCGGGTTAATTCAACGCGGAGAAAATGATTCAATCAGAATTGCTGCGAATAAAATCTTCAAAACTCAGCTTCGCGAAATCATTGAACAGGATAATTCATTTGAGCTGGATTCTGTAAAGAATATTTCTGTGCTTACTCCTGCTGACAAGAGCTTTCGTATTTTTACGTGGACGCTTCCATCGTACGAAGGTTCATACTCTTACTTCGGTTTCATCCAAACCTTCAATAAGAAAACACATGAATCAAAAGTTGTTGATTTGGTCGATTCAACCTTTCAAATCGAAAAACCTGAAGCCGCAAAACTCAATGCAGGAAAATGGTTTGGAGCAGTCTATTACAAAATGATTCCGTGTAAAAAAGACGACAAGACGTATTACACATTGCTCGGCTGGAAAGGAAAAAATTCTATCAGCACGCAAAAGGTAGTTGATGTACTTTACTTCTCCGGAGACAAAGCACAATTTGGTTTTCCTCTTTTCAAAACTGAAAATGTTTACAAAAGCAGGCTTGTTTTTGAATATGCATCGCAAGCAGTAATGTCGCTGCGCTACGAGGAAAGTAAAAAGATGATTGTGTTTGATCATTTATCATCTTCGAAAAAATCGGAAATCGTTAATCCGACTGCAGGACCAGATGGCTCCTACGATGCCTTAAAATTTTCAGGTGGGAAATGGACACTTTTAAAAGACATTGATATTCGTACCAACTGGAAACCAAAACCACAGCCCAAAGAACCGCAGATTCACGAAGCTCCTGTGGAAATGATCAAATAGACTATTGAATTTCCTTTCTTAGTTGTAGATTCGTTGTGAGACTTACTTGCAATTTTTCAAGGAGCCTTTATGATGAAAAAAATTCTTCCATTACTTTTTGTTTTAATTACTTCCATCAGCTTCTCACAAAAGAGAAATAATGTTTGGATGCTGGGCTATGAATTACCCAACTTTAATTGTGGAATTGATTTCAACAATGGAACAGCCGATACATTTCAGGTAAATCGTGATATGATGTTTTTCATAACAAACGCCAGCATTTGTGATACATCAGGACAGTTGTTGTTTTACACAAACGGTGATTACATTGAAAACAGAAATCATACAAGACTATCGAATTGCACCACTTTTAACCCAACTATTACTGGTGATACTATGTACGGCTTAAGTGGTATGCAAGCAGCTATTGTTCTGCCTTATCCTGATCATCCGGACTGGTATTATCTGTTTCATGTAAACGGAGAAGATTTTACTGCTCACAGTCAAGGAGAATTTCAACCCTTCGCCCTTTGGTATAGTGTAATTGACATGAACCTCGATGGAGGATTTGGTGGAATTATTGCAAACAAAAAAACCATTCCTGTAATTAATGACACACTCACCTGGGGAAGAATAACTGCCTGCAAGCATGCGAACGGAAGAGATTGGTGGGTGATCATGCATCGTTACTATTCAGACTTGTATTATAAATTATTAGTCACTCCTGATACAATTCTGCTGGCATCTCAAAACATTGGATCAGTTATTACAAGCGATATTGGAGGGCAGGCTGTATTTTCTCAAGAGGGAACAAAATTCGCCATGTTAAGCGATAATCAGAAACTTGATATTATGGATTTTGATCGTTGCACCGGTGATTTTAGCAATGCTATTTCGCTTATTGTCCACGATGGAACTCTTGCAACGCTGGGTTGTGCTTTCTCTCCAAGTGGGCAATAC
>JAYTXY010000007.1:0-2672 GCA_043742705.1 Bacteroidota bacterium | reverse complement strand
AACTGGATTTCGTAGCAGACTTCTACAAAGCCGGTGAAGCCAATATTAAAAACCCAACCATCGAACATACTGAACAGGCGATTCTCCAGAACCAAGGTGCTGTTTCTGTTTTTGGCGCGGAGATGATTGATTCAGTAAAAAAATCTTCTTTGAGTGAAGACGAGAAAAAGCAGATCCTCGGAAAAATGGATGCTGCAAAAGCCGCGATTAACGGTTATGTAACCTGGCTTACCGATCTGAAAAAGACATTGAAGCCCGGAACTGCCCGTAGCTTCAGGATTGGAAAAGAACTGTACGACAAAAAATTTGAATACGACATACAATCCCGTTATACTGCTGAAGAAATGTATAACAAAGCTGTCAGACGCAAAGGAGAATTGCATGTTGAAATGGCTAAGCTGAGTTCAGAACTCTGGAAAAAATATTTTGGAAGCAAACCTGTGCCTTCCGATACACTTGCGATGATTCATGCTGTGATTGACACACTTTCTGTGATTCATGTACACCGTGATTCATTCATGAGCGCTATCGAAAAGCAAATTCCGGAACTGGTTAGTTTCATCAACGACAAAAAATTGATTTACATCGACCCTGCAAAACCGTTGGTCGTACGAAAGACTCCTGATTACATGGAAGGAGCAGGAGCAGGAGCTTCCATCAGTGCCCCTGGTCCATATGATAAAAATGCAAATACTTATTACAATGTGTCGCCTGTTACCGGAACTGCTGAACAAGGAGAGAGCTATTTGCGTGAATACAATAAATACATTTTGAATATCCTGAATATTCACGAAGCAATTCCCGGACATTACACACAGTTGGTGTACAGCAACAATTCACCTGATATTATTAAAACGATCCTTGACAACAAGGCCATGGTGGAAGGCTGGGCTGTTTACGGTGAGCGTATGATGCTTGAGAACGGATACGGAAACAACGAACCGGAAATGTGGCTGATGTACTACAAATGGCATCTTCGTTCTGTTTGCAATACAATTCTTGATTACAGTGTGCATACATTGAACATGTCGGAGGAAAGCGCACACAATCTGTTGGTTAAAGAAGCTTTTCAGCAGGAAGCAGAAGCAAGAAATAAATGGAAGAGAGTTTCACTTTCACAAGTTCAGTTATGCTGTTACTTCACAGGATTCAGCGAGATTTACGACTTGCGCGAGGAGATGAAGAAGAAAGAAGGCGATAAATTCGATCTGAAAAAATTTCACGAAAAATTTCTCAGTTACGGAAGCGTTCCTGTGAAATACATCCGACAACTGATGCTGGCAGACGCAAAGTGACGAATGAAATTATTTTTGTTTTCTTCGCTTCATGCATTGTTGATCAACTTAATTCCTGATGCCATCAAAGGAAAAAGTCAGAATAGTTATCATCTACATGATGAAATGCGTGATCGGAATTCTCTGCGCGCATTTTGTTACAACATTTCTGCAGCTGGAAGACAGCACGAACTGGTGCCTGTTATCTGTGTTGCTGGTACTTGCTCCTGATTCGGAAGACAGTTACAAATTAGCTGTCACCAGGATCAAAGCCAACCTTGTCGCTGCAGGAGCAGGATTGTTGCTGTCTCCGTTTTATTCTCCAGGTATACTGTGGATAAGCATCGGAGTGATATTCGCCATTTTACTTTGCTATCTTTTTGGTGTGGATGCAGGAGCGCGTTCTGCATCTGTTGCCGTCATCATCATCCTGATGCATGATGAGCAGCATCGCTGGTGGGAAGCAGCTACGAGCCGTGCATCTGCTGTTTTACTCGGGTGTGTGATCGGTTTGATCATCACCTTTGTTTTTCATTACCCTGAAAAGATGCGTAAGAAAAAACTGGCTCGTGAAGTTGTCGATGAGACAAAGAAAATAAACGAGATCAGTAAAAGTTCAGAATAGAAGTCATTCAGGAGGAATCTTTTTCAAAGCCGCAGTATCGCTTATTCATAAAAAGATGCTTACTGCATGACAATTTCTATTATAGAATGCTATGATTTCAGTCAGGTTCCTGACTTTGATCATACTTTTCCCGATT
Organism: Bacteroidota bacterium; assembly: GCA_043742705.1. Classification (GTDB taxonomy): domain Bacteria; phylum Bacteroidota; class Bacteroidia; order AKYH767-A; family 2013-40CM-41-45; genus JAPLDA01. The sequence continues at coordinate 637 of JAYTXY010000007.1, read as the reverse complement.
AAAAATAGTAATTTTACATAATTAATAAATTCTCATACCATGAATTCCAATTCAAAAGTACTGCTTGCTTTACTAGGTGGAGTGGCAGTTGGCGCAGTCATCGGACTGTTGTTTGCTCCTGACAAAGGTTCAGAAACAAGAAAGAAAGTAGCGGATGCTGCAAAAGATTTTTCCGAGAAGGCAAAAGAAAAAGTAAAAGAAGGAATGAAGATGGCATCAGACTTCAAGTCTAAAGTAAAAAATGACGCAGATGATTTTGCTGTCTGATTTTAAAATCACTTCTTTTATCTAACAAGCACTTAACGCATAACTTATGGAAGAAGAGAAAACAAAAATTGATCATCTTATTGATCATGCAGAAGATTATTTTAAAACAAGGCAGGAGTTAAGCAAACTGGTTGCAGCGGAGAAATCAAGCGTTGTGATTTCTTCTGTGGTTACGGGACTTATTCTTCTTTCTATTTTTCTTCTTGTCTTTGTTTTTGCAAGCGTTGCTTTGGCGTATGGCATATCGCAGTTCTTCGGACAGGCATTTGCAGGATTTCTGGCTGTTGCAATATTGTATCTTTTGATTGGTGTTCTTCTTTTCGTAAAGCAGGACAAGTGGCTGAAAACTCCGATGGCGAATGCAATTATT
>JAYTXY010000006.1:0-8322 GCA_043742705.1 Bacteroidota bacterium | reverse complement strand
GTTCAAAGTTCAGAGTTCAAAGTTTGAGATTGAAATTTTCACTACTCGTCCGGATACGATTTTTGGTGTTACGTATATGACACTTGCACCGGAACATGAGCTCGTGGAAAAAATTACAACAGATGAGCAAAAAGAAGCTGTGATGAAATATGTGGAGGAGGCAAAGAATCGCAGCGACCGCGAACGCATGACGGAAGTAAAACGCATCACCGGAGTTTTTACAGGAGCATTTGCAGAACATCCGTTTACGAAAAAACAAATTCCTGTTTGGGTGGGAGATTATGTACTCGCAGGTTATGGAACAGGAGCCGTGATGGCTGTTCCGGCACACGATGCGCGTGACTTTGCTTTTGCAAATCATTTTAAACTTCCAATTTTTAAAGTAATAGAACCGCCAAAGGATAAAGTCCTCCCCTTAGGGGAGGATTCAGGATGGGCTTCGTTCGATGAAAAGGAAGGCGTTTGCATCAATTCTGATTTTCTAAACGGACTGAAAGTAAAGGGTGCGATTACTAAAGCGATCTCGGAAATTGAGAAGCAGGGATTCGGAAAAGGGAAAATAAATTTCCGTTTACGTGATGCTGCATTCGGAAGACAACGTTATTGGGGAGAACCAATTCCCGTTTATTATGAAAATGGAATTCCAAAAACGGTGGATGAAAAAGATTTACCTGTCCTTCTTCCTGAAGTAGATAAATATTTACCGACTGAAGATGGAGAGCCACCACTGGCGCGTGCAAAGAACTGGAAATACAAAAATCAATTTGACTTCGAAGCGACTACGATGCCGGGCTGGGCTGGATCTTCCTGGTATTATCTGCGATACATGGATCCGCACAATGAAAAGGAGTTTGTTTCAAAAGATGCGGTGAATTACTGGAAAGATGTGGACCTCTACATCGGTGGTTCGGAACATGCAACAGGACATTTATTGTACGTTCGCTTTTGGACAAAATTTTTATTTGATCTCGGATTTATTCCTGTACAGGAGCCTGCGAAGAAGTTGATTAACCAAGGGATGATACAGGGAGTTTCTGAGAAATTAGAAATGTTTATTGCTAAGGATAAGAAAAGACTATTCTTGTCAAGAATGGCGGAGAACTCTTTTGATATGATTGACTTGAAGGAAAAGACAAATATTTTTATCAGCTCTGACTTGATAAATAAAAGCATGTTTCCCATTCCGAGCTCCGAGTTAAGAGAATTTAATGTAGACATTTCTATTGTAGCTAATAATGTTTTGGATGTCAAGAAATTTATTCGTGAAAAAAATGATTTCAGCGAAGCCATTTTTTTATGCGAGGCTGGTTATTGGCACAATGGTAATTTTGTTAGAACGGGAGACGGTTCAGACAAATTTCAAACGCGATCTGAAATCGAAAAAATGTCGAAGTCGAAATGGAATGTTGTCAATCCAGATGACATGATTGATAAACACGGAGCCGATTGCCTGCGTTTGTATGAAATGTTTCTCGGTCCGCTCGAATTATCAAAACCATGGAACACAAACGGAATCAGTGGAACTTCGAATTTCATTCGCAAACTGTGGAGACTTTATCATTCGAAACAGAATCAAGAATCAAGAGTCAAGAATCAAGAAGGGGGAACTCAAACCGCTCACTCTCCCGCCAACTCACCTTCTCACTTTCATGTAACAGATGAGAAGCCAACAAAGCAGGAATTAAAATCACTTCACAAACTCATCAAAAAAGTAACGGAGGACATTGAACGGTTCTCTTTCAATACTTCTGTAAGCAGTTTTATGATTTGTGTAAATGAACTCACAGATTTGAAATGCAACAAGCGTGAAATTCTAGAGCCGCTTGCTATTTTAATTTCTCCTTATGCTCCTCATGTTGCAGAGGAGTTGTGGAATCAGCTTGGTCACTCTGATACGATTACGTATGCGACATTTCCAGTCCATAATGAAGAATATCTGACGGAGGATTCTTTTGCATATCCCATCAGCATCAATGGAAAAACCAGGACGAACCTAAACCTTTCACTAGCTCTTTCAAAGGAAGAAATTGAGAAAGAAGTGCTGAATTCAGAAGAGGTAAAAAAGCATTTCCAGGGACAATCTCCAAAGAAAGTGATCGTAGTTCCGGGAAGGATCGTGAACATTGTGGTGTAGCCGGGAATTTTCTATCTTTCTGAAAAGTTTATCGCGTGAAGAAAATTATTTTCCTGATAGTTTTTCTTTTTGTTTCGCTCTCCCTTCTCGCACAGGATTGGCAGACAGTTGTGAGCACACGTCTTGCCTGCTTTGAGTTTAATCTTCCTTATACTTCCAGCTTAAAGGAACTTAGGCTTATAAATATTGATTCTATTAGCACAAACGGAAACGATTCAATTTTTTTTAACTACCACTCAAAGAAGGAAGGTCAGTTCATTCAGTGCTACCAACTTAATGATACCGGATGGATCGGATCATCAATAATTATCAGGGAAAATGGAGATAATATTTTTTTTAATCAGCTGAATGATTCAATAGTTATTAAAGCTTTTGCAAATGCAGGCGATTCATGGAGACTTTTTGAATTAGGTGGAGGAAATTACCTGGAAGCTGCTATTACATCAACACAGATTGAAAGTGTGCTTGGTTCAATTGATTCAACAAAAACAATCGTGATGAATGCGAAGGATAATCTGGGTCAGCCGATTTCTCACTTGATGAGTAATCGCGTAATAAAAATCAGCAAGCAGCATGGAATAATAACTCCTTGCAGGTTTAACAATTTCCCGGATGATACAACTCAATTTAAATTATCAGGGAGAACACTGCTGACTCAACGCGATATTTTTAATTTCAATGTTGGTGACTTCTTTCAATGGGACGGGACTCAACGCTCAGGAGTTGCAAATTTTGTTCATACGTATGAGCAAACCCAAGTGTTTTCAAAGGATAGTTCTGCAGATTCCATCAAATATGTGATTGATTATACTTATTACCGAATAACGCATATTTTACCGAATACTTATTATTTATATGGCCATGATACAGATACAATTGTATATGCATTTAACCAACCGTCAACATTGGATTTAATACCCAATAAGTTTTATTCTCTCGGACTTGGAAATAGTTATGGAGTTGATGAGCAACTTTCAGATTCCGCTTATTATCACGATAGAAGCATGAAACAAGAGAGTAAATATTATGTGTATGATGCTTTTCAAAATTGTATTTCAGAAGGAATTTTCGATTGTGGCTTTTGGGATTATTTTTATGCTGAAGGTTTAGGGATAGTCCGAATCTTTGATTATACACAGTTCCCTTTTTGCTACGACTATCAAATGGTCTATTATAATAAAGGATCAGAAACTTGGGGCACTCCGCTAAACTGGTCGTTGATTTTATCTGCAAATGAAATCGGAAAAAATGATTTCAAAATATTCCCGAATCCTTTTAATGATGTGCTGAATATTGAATTTCCGGATTTCAAAAACGATCCTTCAAAAATTGAGATCACTGACGTAAACGGAAGGCTTGTTAAGAGCTTGGATTCTGAAGAACAACAGGACCTGAAAATTTTCACGGGAGATATGAAGCCCGGATTTTATCTTCTGAAAATTGAATTAGGAAATAACAGCTTTCATTATAAATTGCTGAAAAATTAGTCTCCGGTAAAAATAAATTCCTCAAAAGCAACGGTGTAAAAATTTCCACTTGTATAGGTTGCATTTTATTCGTGTATTCGTACATTCGTAACCAATTCCAATTCGACATAAGTCATTAAAATGAATCAACTGAACCAAAATATAGAAGCCCTTATTTTTTGCTCTGAACAAAGTATCTCTTTAGATGAAATTTCAGCATCCTTGAAAATTACGTTTGACTGGGAACCTTCGGAAGAAGAAATCCTCGCTTCAATTGAAGCGATTAAACAAAAATATCTCTCCGAAGATTTTGCTTTTGAACTTCTTGAAATCGCAGACGGCTACCAGTTTCTTACTAAGAAAGAATATCATCCAGCTGTCAGCGCACTCATTCAGCATAAGGCTAAGAAAAAACTTTCTACCTCTGCGATGGAAACGCTTGCTATCATTGCTTACAAGCAGCCGATTACGAAAGGCGAAGTGGAACACATACGCGGAGTGAATTGCGATTACGCTGTTCAGAAATTGCTGGAAAAGGAACTCATAGAAATTAAGGGCAAGAGTGATGCTCCGGGAAAACCATTGTTATACATGACGAGCAAGTCGTTCATGGATTATTTTGGAATCAATACAGTAAAGGATTTACCTCAACTCAAAGATTTGCACGCAGACCAAAACGAAATCGGTCAGCCAACTGATTTTTCAGAAGTTGAAGAAACGATTATCACCGAAACGATCGTTACCGAAGAAATCGTTAACATGGAAGACGCTGTTGATCTTGCTGATTTACCGGATCGTAAATCAATTTTCATTGAGAACCAGGAAAAGTCGGAAGATGTTCAAAGCGAGACGCCTGCTGAAGATGTTGATGGAATTTCCTATGAAACTCCGCGGGACTGATTTTTATTTTCAGTTCATCCCAATCAAACATGGTCCTATCCGTTCATTATAACTGATTTATCTTTGCAGTTTAACGGATTCTATTCATAATTTTAGTGTCAAATGGGAAATGGAACAATGTTTGCAACGTGGGCGCGCATGAAAAAAATAATCACGGTTGCATTCCTCCTGATCAGCTTCGCTGCTCAATCTTCAAACGCACAAAAAACACTGCGCACTATTCCCAACCAGGCCTTTAAGCCCGGCGAAAAACTGACGTTTCGTATTCACTATGGAATTGTAGATGCAGGAGAAGCTACACTGGAAGTCGATAAAGACTATACAAAAATGGGGGCAAGGGATTGTTACCATGTTGTAGGAACCGGAAAAACAGTCGGTGCATTCAATTGGTTTTTTAAAGTGCGAGATCGCTACGAAAGCATCATCGACAAACAGGCACTTATTCCATGGATGTTTATCAGACGAGTGAATGAAGGAGGTTACATCATCAACCAAAATGTAAGCTTCAATCATTACAAAGATTCGGTGACGAGTGAAAAGAAAACTATCTCGGTTCCGGAATACACACAAGATCTGATTTCAGCATTTTACTACGCACGCAATCTTGATTTTTCAAATGCCAAAGAAGGCGATGAGTTTCCAATCAATGGCTACCTCGATGATGCAGTGATTCCACTCAACATAAAATACATTGGTAAGGAAGAAGTGGAAACTGACCAGGGAACTTTTCGTTGTCTCAAGTTTCATCCGATGTTGCAGGAAGGTCGCGTCTTTAAAGAGAAAGAGGACATGACAGTGTGGATTTCAGATGATAAGAACAGGCTTCCTGTTCGTGTGCAAACCGATATTCTCGTTGGTTCCATCAAAATGGACCTGGTGGATTACGAAAACCTGAACAACGAGCCAGCGATTGTTAAATAATAATTTGATAATTTGGTGATGTGCCAATTTGGTAATTGTGCATATCCTACGAAGAAAAATTCTCATAGTTGAGAATAAGCATTTGAACAATTGCGATTTTTCATCATCAAATTACCAAATTGGCACATTATCAAATTGTTTTTTCACCTCTTTTCGTTCTGATATAATGGTGCCATTTGCACATCTGCACATCTTCAAATTCCCCAATTAATTTCCTTCCTTTGTGACTATGGAACTGAAACCTGAAATCGTTGAGCGGATAAAAAAGCTTGAAGAGAAATATGAAACCATGGGTCAGAGTCTTGCCAATTACCTGGACGGACTGCTGCTTTCAAATTATCTTCCTTATTGGGAATATACAAACGTTGATACGTTACTCTCGCTGCAAAAACCCAAAACAGATTTTCCTGATGAATTGATCTTCATTATTTATCACCAGGTTACGGAACTGTATTTCAAATTGTGCCTTCATGAGTTGGAGCAGGTTGCGCACAACGGGAAAAATATTCAACCGAATGGTCACGATCTCGGCTGGAACAAAAAACTGGAATTAAAATATTTCATTGAACGTGTAACACGCATCAACTGTTATTTTGAGGCGCTTACAAAATCATTTGATATCATGGTGAACGGAATGGAGAAGGAGCAGTTTCTTTTATTTCGCATGGCACTGCTTCCCGCTAGCGGGTTTCAATCCGGGCAATACAGGATGGTGGAAATTTGTTCAACCGATTTTATTCAGCTCGTGGATAAAGATGTGAGAAAAAATTACGAAGGGAAAAATGCTTCCATTGAAGAAATGTATGAGCACATTTATTGGAAGCAGGGAGCGACAGAACTCGCATCCGGAAAAAAAACATTGACGCTTGAACAGTTCGAGAAAAAATACAGCGAAGAATTTATTTCTCTTTCAAAAGAGTACAAAGACAAAAACATATGGGCAAAATATAAATCGCTGAGTAAAGAAGATCAGAAGAACCCGGAACTCATCAATGCACTTCGGGAACTCGATGCGAATGTGAATGTAAACTGGCCGCTTGTTCATTATAAATCTGCTGTTCGTTACCTTCAGCAGGATGCAGCAGACATTGCCGCAACAGGAGGGACCAACTGGCAGAAATACCTTCCTCCTCGTTTTCAAAAGCGAATTTTCTACCCGGAGCTTTGGTCACAAGACGAAATTGAAAACTGGGGAAAAAGCTGGGTAGACAAAGAAGCCTTCAAAAAATAGAAATCTTCAGGGAAATCGAGACACTAGACAAAAAAATTATTTTTTCAACTATTTGGTTTGTATTGTAAACTACTTTATGTTTGTGCCGATTTATTAAAGACTCTTCTATGAATCGACTTGTACTCACTCTGCTCACTTTATTGATTCCTTTCATGTTGTTTGCCCAAACAAAATTGTCAGGGACTATTCTGGATAACCATGGAAAACCTGTTCCCGGTGCGAATGTTTTCATTAAGGATACATACGATGGAATTACAACGGATGCGACCGGAAAATTTTCTTTCACAACAGATGAAACGGGAGAGAAAATTCTCAGTGCTTCTTTTCTTGGCTTTGAAAATCACGAACAAAAAGTAACCCTTGAGGGAAAAGAAATCAACCTGAAAATTTCCCTGAAGGAAAAAACAAGCGAACTGAATACGGTCACGATTTCTGCCGGAGCATTTGAAGCAAGCGATGAAAGGAAAATGGTGATTCTTCGTCCGCTCGATATTGTTACTACAGCCGGAGCAAACGGTGATGTGTACGGAGCATTGCAAACATTGCCTGGCACGCAACAGATTGGCGAGAAGGAAGGTTTGTACGTTCGTGGCGGTGATGCATCGGAAACAAAAACTATCATTGACGGTATTGTGGTTGACAATCCGTATTTCTCTTCTGTACCTGATGTTCCGCAGCGCGGACGTTTTTCTCCATTTCTTTTTAAAGGAACGAGTTTTTCTACAGGAGGATATTCAGCACAGTACGGACAAGCGCTTTCTTCAGCATTGATTCTTGAAACGCAGGATGTCGTTGAACAGACTTCTACAAATGTTGGTATTATGAGCGTTGGTGCAAGTGCCGGACGTAACATAGCCTTTAAAAAATCTTCGATTGGTTTTTATGGCGGATACACAACGCTAAAACCATACTTCTCACTTGCAAAACAAAACCGTGATTGGACACAAGCTCCGGAAGGCGCAGCAGGTTCTATCGTGTACAGAACGAAAACATCGCAGACAGGTTTGTTGAAAGCATTTGTCAATTATGGTTACAATCAACTTGCATTGCGATTTGATGACATCAATGATCCAACGGGTGAAACAAGAAATTCTTTTGCACTGAATAACAACAATTGGTTTGCAAATGCTTCATACAAAGAAATCATTGCGAAAAAATGGAACCTGTTCACCGCTTTTTCTTTCAGTGATAATAAGGATGACATTCATCTCGATACAGTTCCTCTCACTAATCATAATAATCTTTACCAGGGTAGAGCAACTCTGTCGAGAGGACTTGGACCACTTTCCATTATTCGTTTCGGAGGTGAATTTCAAAAACCGGAAATCAATCAAAAATATTCCATCTATTCTCAAGTCTACCGGGAGACTTTCGAAGCGGGATTTGCAGAAAGTGATATTTACATCACACCTAAATTGGTAACACGTGCAGGAGTCCGCTATGAATTTACGAATGTAATCGAAAAGGCAAATGTTGCTCCGCGTGTTTCTCTCGCATATAAAACGGGAAAATATGCGCAGGCATCTCTTGCGTACGGTGATTTTTATCAGACTCCTGACAAAAGTTATCTCTTCAGGAATTCTTTGCTAGAATATGAAAAGGCAACACACTACATTCTCATATTCTAGCAAAGAATTCCTGAAGAGATAACTTTTGTCAGGAGTCTGATA
>JAYTXY010000005.1:0-20286 GCA_043742705.1 Bacteroidota bacterium | reverse complement strand
AACTGTACTATCACAACCTTTCACTGACTGATACAAATGCGAGTTTGCTCCCGCTACTCCTGTTCCACCCCACGGTAAATTGTATGGAACATTTGAACAGGTTGATGCAGTGACTGGTGTCGTGTAAATTGGATTGATCGTTAAAGTAATTGTTACTGTGCTGTCACATCCGTTCACTGCTTGATACAAATGGGTGTTCGGGCCAGATACTCCTGTTCCGCCCCATGGTAAATTGTATGGTACATTTGAACATGTACTTGCGCTGATCGGAGTAGTATAGATCGGATTGAGCGTTAAAGTGATAGTAACTGTACTGTCGCATCCATTCACTGTTTGATATACATGCGTGTTTGGTCCTGAAATTCCTGTTCCTCCCCATGGCAAATTGTACGTTACGTTCGCACATGTACTTGCAGTGATTGGCGTGGTGAAGATCGGGTTGATCGTGAGTGTGATTATAACGGTACTATCGCATCCATTCACGGTTTGATACAGATGTGTATTCGGCCCTGCAACGCCTGTTCCGCCCCATGGTAAGTTATATGGGAGGTTTGAACATGTTCTTGCACTGATTGGAGTAGTATAAACCGGGTTAATTGTAAGTGTGATTGTTACTGTGCTATCGCATCCCCTGATCGATTGATACAAATGCGTGTTCAGCCCGGCTATTCCTGTTCCGCCCCATGGTAAATTGTATGGTACATTTGAACAGGTTGATGCAGTGACTGGTGTCGTGTAGATCGGGTTGATTGTAAGTGTGATTGTAACTGTACTGTCACATCCGTTCACGGTTTGATACAGATGTGTATTCGGTCCCGCTACTCCGGTTCCGCCCCATGGTAAATTGTATGGAACATTCGAACACGTTGACGCACTGACAGGTGTCGTATAAATCGGATTAATCGCTAAAGTGATTGTAACCGTACTATCGCAACCGGTAACCGACGTATACAGGTGAGAATTCGGTCCCAATACTCCTGTTCCTCCCCATGGTAAAATGTATGGATGATTAATACAAGTGCTTGCGTTAATATTTGTTGTTATGCTGGCACCTATCGTCAAATTAATTGTGACAGTACTGTCGCATCCCCTGATCGATTGATACAAATGTGTATTCGCTCCCGCTACTCCTGTTCCGCCCCAGGGTAAATTATAAGGTTGACTGGCACAAGTGCTCGCGTTCACAGGTGTAGTGTAAGTCGAATTGATTGTTAAGGTTATCGTTACCGCACTGTCACAACCATTTATTGTTGTGTAGTGATGAAGGTTCGCACCGGCAACTCCGGTTCCGCCCCAGGGTAAAATGTATGGCACATTCGAACATGTGCTTATACTAACAGGTGTTGCATAAACCGGGTTAATTGTAAGCGTGATTGTAACTGCACTGTCGCAACCATTGATTGCTGTATAGTGATGCAGGTTCGGGCCCGCAACTCCGGTTCCGCCCCAGGGTAAATTGTAGGTCGCACTCGCACAGATGGTTGCGCTCAATGCAGTGGTATAAGCAGTAGCGATGGTTACGGTGATTGTAACAATACTGTCGCAACCTGAAGCACCGGTGTATGTGTGGGGATAACTTCCGGAAGTATTTGTTGTTCCTCCCCATGGGAAAGTATACGTTCCGCAAGAGGTTACTGAAGCAGCAAATGTTATTGGATTGATTGTGAAATTGCGACAAGCCGGAGGGGCAACATTTCCGCATAAGTCAGTAACTGAGCCGGAAGCATTTGTTAAGCAGACTGAATAGTTGCCATTCTTCATTGCGGGAGTTATAGTCAACGTAACGACCCTGTCATAGAGAGCTCCAATTGTACAGCCGGGAGATGACCAACCGGTAACTGTATAAGGACCTGCCGGACCTGTCAAAGAAAAATCTGCGTTCTGAATGGTACTGCATAAAATATTTTCGGAAAAATTTAAAACCAATGTAGTACTTCCGCAGGTAGCCGGTGCTGTAACCGTTTGAAGTTGCGGAGGTGTAACGTCAAAAATTGTTGCTGAGGAAGCACCGAAATCAATGGTGTATCCGTTTTGAGAAAGAGAAAAGTTACTCACGTTCACTACATACGTCTGTCCGGCTACAACTGGTATCTGCGCGTTAAAAGGAGTGCCTGCTGCATTTTGTGAATTCAAGGCACTTCCTCCTGTTGGTCCGGTGTTACCTCCGGTAGCAGAGTAGTTACAGCTCACACTAAGCGCAGCGTTCGTAGCGATCTGCGCACACGTGGCATTTGTCAGATTATATACTGCCCAGTCATAATCTTCCGGAAGATTATTTGGCGTAATCGTGAAATTCAGGTTTCCGCTGTTTTGTACAGTGAATGTATACCATACATCGGATCGCTCACCGGATGCAAGACAACTGATTAAAGGATTAATTTCATTTGGAATGTTTCCTGTTCCGGAATAAGACACCGAAGTACTATATACATTCTGACAAATCGGAATTGCATTCGGACAATCCTGAACACTTGGAGGTGGCGGAGTGAAAACAGAAGCACACAATCGAAATGTACCTGTGTTGTTAGCTCCGTAACCCCAAAACCTCACCCATAATGTTGCCCCGGGGGTTTGACCTTGGATTGTCATAGCCGGCATCAGGCCATTAGCACTTCCATCATCATCGCATCGGATAAGACTTAGTGAACCACAGCTACCTGAATAGACAGCCATCCCTCCGTCTGTCAAAGTTCCGGTATTAGAATCAAAACTAATCGCACCCGTTGCAGGAACTGTAACTGTAAACCAAACATCAGTAGCCTGATAATCCGGATAGTTCGCGCAACCCGGAGCGGGTACACCTCCGGTGCCTGTAGCGCCAACATTTGTATAGGTGGAAAATGTACAAGATCCGTTGACAGGTAATGGTGTTGCTCCACAAGGGTTATCATTCGATAATCCCCCGGCAGGTGTTGTGGTAGTAACACATGTATTGAACGTTCCCGTTCCCGCGCTTGGGGTAGAAACCGTATAGTAATATGTGACACCTGGAGTTAAGCCGGTAACTGCACCAGTTAGTGGCGCAGCTCCACACTGACTTCCGACTAAATTAAAACCGCCACATGTACCTGAAACCAAAACAAATTCAACAGTTGTAGCCGTTCCACCTCCGATATTAATTGACACCTGTGTTCCCGTTGCAACAAATGAATACCAGACATCGGGACGTGTTCCTCCTCCCTGACACCCGACAGATCCTGTCCAGTTATCAGTGGCTGCAACAGTTGTTCCTGGATAACAGGTTCCATTCGAAATTACAGACTGAGCTGCAGCACAAAGATCATTCGCAGGCTGGGCCATCACATTTGAAAACCGAAGCATAGCAAAAACAAAAAATAGAAAAACCTTTCCCTTGAAAAAGGAAGATGAATAAAAGTCATACCTGGAAAAAGTAAAATGAAACATCCTATTTATTTAATTCTTTATTCTTGTTCTCTGTATTCCAATCTTCAATGTTCTTGTCTGAATATTCTTCTGTATAGCGAGTAATTACAAGATTAAACTGACTTGTAAAGTGCTTGACATCCTCGATTCGAATTCCTTTTTGCGCAACAACATAAATCGTATTGCCTTTATAATCCGTTGAACACTTCACAAAATGCTGATCAGCAAGAATAGTCTTGTCCAATTGATTCGCCTGTTCTTCTGACAAAAGTCCACGCACTTCAACCACATAGAATTCCCTATTAACGCCTGGAACCTTTGATTGTTGGGCATTTTGAGCACTACACGGTAAGTAAATCAGAAAAAGAAAAACTAAACTTATATACTGGAATTTCTTCATTTCATACTTAAGGATTAATATACTTTCATCGCATACATAGAATCATTCATCAACGCACCTAATGAAACTGATCCTTCTGAATAACCTATATGAAATATACGATCGAAAGAAAAATCAATCAACTTTTTCAAAACAACCTTTTGGCTCACATCCAATGTTTCTTCAATTTGGAATGATCATCACAACTCTTTGATTTTTGAGCGGATGACTTCTATAACAACTTAGAATTCAACATTTCGTACGAAAATTAAGGTATATTCTGTTAAAAAACAAGAGATATTTGGCTGTCCGCATTTTTACCCTTTAGGGCTCATTTTCACAGAAAATATCTACCCTGAAAGGAAAAAATAACGTCTCAAAATTTTTTAATTCAATGTTTCGTGTCTAATTTCGGACTCTTAAATTAAACACAACCATTTATGAAAGTTACTGTTGTCGGAGCCGGAAACGTAGGAGCTACCTGCGCGAATGTGATCGCGGAAAAAGATTTTGTGCATGAAGTCGTATTACTCGACATCAAAGAAGGTACTGCTGAGGGCAAGTCGCTCGACATCTGGCAAACAGCTCCCATCAATTTATATGATACACGGCTAACAGGCTCTACGAATGATTATTCGAAAACAGCAAACTCCGATGTAGTTGTTATCACATCCGGTCTTCCGCGCAAACCGGGAATGAGCCGCGATGATTTGATCGCTACCAATGCAGGAATTGTTCGCACCGTTACCGAGAACATTGTAAAATATTCTCCGGATACAATCATCGTTGTTGTCTCCAACCCGCTTGACGTAATGACTTACTGCGCTTACGTAACTGCAAAGATTGATTCATCAAGGGTTTTCGGGATGGCGGGAATTCTTGACACCGCAAGGTATCGCGCGTTTCTTGCAGAAGCATTGAACACATCTCCGAAAGATATCCAGGCAGTGCTGATGGGTGGTCATGGCGACACCATGGTTCCTCTTCCACGTTATACAACGGTTGGCGGAATTCCGGTAACTGAACTTTTATCGAAAGATAAACTCGATGCCATTGTTGACCGCACCAAAAAAGGCGGAGGAGAACTGGTAAACCTGATGGGAACTTCTGCCTGGTATGCTCCCGGTGCTGCTGCTGCGCAAATGGTTGAAGCAATTGTAAAAGATCAGAAACGAATTTTCCCTTGCTGCGCCTTGCTGAAAGGTGAATACGGATTAAAAGATATTTACCTTGGAGTTCCTGTGAAACTTGGTAAAAAAGGAATCGAACAAATCATCGAATTGAAACTCACTGCAGATGAAATGAAACTTGTTCATGAATCAGCACGATCCGTGAAAGAAGTGATGGATGTACTCGACAACATGCAGGTTCCTGTTAAATGATGAACTGATTTTTGCATTATCAAAAGGCATTCTCCATGGGCGAATGCCTTTTTGTTTTATCCTGCTGCTATGAAAAAAACTATTTTACCCATCCGGTTTTTATCCATTGAAGAAGACGGCTTCCATTTGCTGATCCAGTCTTCCATCAACAATAAAAAAGCATGGATGCTCGTTGACACGGGCGCATCCAAAACAGTTTTTGATAAAGAGCAGATCAAAAAATTTGTGGACGAAAAAGAGTTTGACGCGAATGAAAAACTTTCAACAGGTCTTGGAACGAACAGCATGCAGACTCACTCTGCCGTGATCAGAAAAATTAAATTCGGTGAACTGTTGCTGACAAATTTCAAAACTATTTTGCTCGATCTTTCACACGTGAATGAATCATACGGGAAACTGGGCTTGCACGAAATTGATGGTGTGCTTGGAAGCGACTTACTGGTTCAATTCAACGGTGTGATTGATTACAAGTCAGGAGAACTTCAACTGAAATGGAAGAAGTAATTTTTCAAATTCCCTGTTACAAACCATTCTTTTTGTCGATGAAGACCTCACAACTTTTTGGTTTTCCAAACCAATTGTAGCGATTGCTTGCAACCCAATCGTACGCACCATCCCTGATAAAACGAGGAACAATTTGTAAGAAGTACAACAAAGAATACATTCCTTTTAGCCTTTTTGAAATGCGAAGAACTGCCGTTGATTTGAAATAAATTTTTCCCGCTCCTACTAAGACAAGGCTACCTGAATAATTTTCCTGAACATTGTATTTCCTGAGCAAATCTTTTGCATACACTGAATGAAAAGGAACAACTGTAAATTCGTCTTTCTTTGAATGCCGCATAATTAAACGAACGGAAGCACTGCATAAATTACATGAGCCGTCAAAAAGAATGATTGGTTGTTGTTTACTCATTGTCATCCAAAATTTACTCGCTTACATTCAATGTAAAATTAAACATGCCATCAGGAGCGGTTGCAGCATTGAGTTCAACCGGACCATACCCGATTACATTCATTCCGAAAATTGCATCGAAGCCGTGACCGTAGACACAGTAGCTGCCAGGAAAAAGATGGTTAAATTCACAATTCCCGTTGTCATCTGCAATGGTTTTAAATTCATACTTCGTGGAGTCAGTGCCCGGCCATGTTGTTGAATTTTTTTTCAGGTACAGCGGCAAGTAAGAAACTCCCCAATAATGATGCTTTGCCTGGATTTTCAATGTGATGTTTCCCTGCACAGCTATTTGCTCGCCTTCATTTTTAAGCGTGTTTTCTTTCTTACACGATGCAAAAAAAATCAGTGTCCAAAAAACAACTGCTGCAAACGAAAATATTTTTTTCATATCATGAATCAAACTCACCTGTCAATAGCAAAGGTAAGATGTTGATTTCAATTCAACGGGTTTACTCAGTAACCGGAATTGTCATTTCAATGGTTCCACTCGATTGAGAAATGGAATAAGAAACTCCTCCCTGTACCCGTGTTGTATCACCTACAGCAACCGTAGTGTCGGGTCCTGTTGCGTACAAATAATAATCACCACATGTTAAACCTGTAATCAGTACAAATGAATTTCCTGATTCACCAATCAACGTGGCGTTAAATCCTGCAAGTCCGTTTGCCGGATAATCCAGCCCGTTGTATCTTATATACACTGTGTCTCGATAAGCGGGAAGACTATTTATGGAAGCGGAATGATGCTTCAGGTTTGCTTTGAGCGTAACTTGCCCGCCGATACCACCGACACATTTCGTTTCTTTTTTGCAGGATGAACCTGCGACAATCATCACGCTAAGTACAATAAACGAAAGAGAATTATTTTTTATTTTCATCAGGCAGTATTAAAATATTTCTTCAAGCTTCCAACTCCTCAAAAGTACGAAATGACAGGGTGAAAAAACCATGACTTGAAATATTCTATGCTTGAGATTGATTTCATACATTCTATAGTTTGAATTGGTTAATTTTGACAAAATATTTTTGACATGGTCACCGGAAAATTCAACGGGTTATTTTTTTATTTTTTTCTGTTTTTTACGTGCAACCTTTTTGCAGCAAGGTTTACATCTGCTGTAATTGGTATTGACGGATTAACGTGCTCTGCCTGTTCGTTCAGCACCGAACAATCGATCCGTAAACTTGACTTTGTAGAGAACGTAAACATGGAACTGAATGAAAACATGGCAACGATCACATTTAAGAAAGACAAGGAGATTTCCATCGATGCAATCGTAAGGCGAGTGTACGCTGCAGGCTTTAGTGTCCGCTCTGTAATGGCGATTTGTCATTTTGAAGAACCGGTCATCATCAGCAACCATGTTTTCAAATTGGATACTGCAACATTTTATGTCCTGAAAGGAACAGCAACAACTCTCTCTTCAGATGTCACCATAAATTTTATCAATGAAAAGTACATTCCGAAAAAGGAGTTGTCAAAATGGAAAGCATCTCTTGCAGCAGCACGTGAACAACTGAAATCAATTCCTCCACCCTATTATTTTGTTACGCTTCAATGAAAAGACTGCTTATTCTTCTGTCTTTATTTTTTCCTTTCGGAATACAGGCGCAGGAGTTGTATCCAAACTCTGAGGCAGCAAGTACGATACCCAAAGGAGTATTAGGAATCCGTCTCATCAGTGAATCATACAGTGAATACAGGGCAAGCCAGAGACCAGTTTGCGTTACGCGCGATGTACGGAATCGGTTCAACGCTTACATTATTTGTACAACCGAACTTTAACAATCACCACGATTACATTCTTCCGAGAAATTTGCTGACTCATACTCACGCGGGAAACCAAACAAATTATTTTTCTCAGAGCAAAGTGTACGGACGTGATTATCCATATTTGTTTGGCGGTTTTTATATGTATGCCAAGTACCGTTTCTTCGCACACGATGAGCAGCAAAAACATTTTCGCATGGCTGTGTATGCAGAAGGATCCACTACAAACCTGGCTCATGACGAAGCTGAACCCGGACTTGACGGAGACACAAAAGGATATGGAGGCGGCATCATTGTCACACAGTTGCTGCATCGTTTTGCGGCTACACTTACCGGTGGAATAGTACTTCCGGGTTCTTATTCCGACTATCATTATGACAGAAGCCTGGTTGGAACTGCCGACAGTCCTGATCTGTATACTGACATCACCTACGGAAGAGCCGTCAATTACAAATTGTCATTGGGTTATTTGCTATACCCGCGTGTCTACCGTGACTACAAACAAGTTAACATCAGCGTGTACCTGGAACTTTTCGGAAGATCATACGAAGCAGCAAAAATTACACGGAACGGTTTTGTAGCAGAGCCGCAGACTCCAACTTTGCAGAAAGGAAATTATGTAAACATGGTTCCCGGAATTCAGGCTATCATCAACTCAAATACACGAATTGATTTTTCTGTTGGCTTTGATTTAATCAACCGTTCCTACAGGTATTTTTATCCTTACTACGCAATCGGAATTCAGCATTATTTTTATTTCGGTACAAAAGTAGTTGAATAAAAAAAACCTCCTGTTTTTGCAGGAGGTTTTGAAAATAATTCTGAAAAGATTTTGGGTTAGTGAGAAACGATGATCTTTTTATTTATCACAGCATCGTTGCTGCGTATAGAAAGGTTATAGATTCCTTTGGCTTTTGCCGAAAGATCAATCGGTAAATAAATATCCAATACATTTTTCAATTCCTGTGTATAGACAATTTCTCCGATTCCATTGGCAACATTTACAGTAACATCACTGTAACGCATCAATTGCCCTGAAAGAGTTACAATACCTGAAGAAGGATTTGGGAAAACGGTTACGTCAAGCATCAATGCATTAAGATCTGCAAGTCCTGTTGGTGCAAGACAGCCATTGGAAGTTCCCAGAGTATTACGAGAGGCCGTTGCAAGAGCAGAATGCATTCGGGTATTTTGTCCTTGCGTGAACATGTTCATGCAGTTGTCATTCACATAATCCATGTAATTCATAAACATCACTCCATTTACAGGATCCCCCGGGTTATTTGTAGTAGTGACACTCGAACAACAATCGATATGCGGGAAAGACGGGCAACTATAATTTTCTTCTCCCTGGTTTGGTGTATCAAGCACATAATCCGTTCCGCCGCATTCTGACGCTGACTCACAGGTTCCGTCCTGGTCATCATCATCTCCCCACGTATGAAACAAACCTAACCAATGACCGACTTCATGGGTAAGGGTTCGCCCCAGTTTGTAATTAAGCTGTGTTCCTTGTGAGGTGTTTCCGCCTACTGTTTTATACAATACACAACATCCGTCTGTTGCAGCAGTTCCTCCCGGAAACTGTGATATTCCTAAAAGATCTACACTACTGCCGGTAAAATTAACAACCCAAACATTGAGGTATTGAGCGCGAGGCCATGCATCGTCACCTCCCAGGGAAGTATACTTTGCGTTGTTATTTGACTTCGGATCAAAACCTGATGCTGTCACAGCCACTCTTTTTATTCCCGGTTCAGTTAACGCATTACCGCTTGGGTCACGCAATGCCATACAAAACTGGATATTCGTATTTGCTGCCAAACTACGAAACCCAACATTGTTAGAAGCATTTGAATCTAAATTCGTACGCGAGTAATCCTTGTTGATTGTATTCAACTGATCATTGATTTTTGCCTGGGAAATATTTTGAGTCGTTGTGCTGTACAACACATGGAATATCACCGGAATCGTGAGAACAGCATTCGCATCACTGATCCTTTGATTCTTTCTTTCTTCCGTGATTCGCGCTATGTCGACCTCCAGTTGCTGAAGTCTTCCGGCAAGTGTCGGATCCTCCGCTTTCATCCTCGCCATGTACTCCGTTGTGCCGCAACGTTTAACCTGTTGTCCGGAAGACTGACCGAACAACACCACTGAAAAAAGAGTGATGAGCGTAATGATTTTCATTTTCATGTTTTTTCGTATTAATTTCAATTTATTCGGCAAAAATAATAATTAGTTATTTTACTTTTTCATCTCGTCTGACTTATTCATATTTGAAACAGAATCGGAAAATTAAAAATGCAACTTTACACTTAAATCAATGTCATCAAATTGCAACAATTCAAAGTTCTTGTTGGACTTAACAATCACATGTTGCTTTCATTCACTTAAAATCTGGGTTAAAGCAACGACAATTTTTTTTTCATTTACTTTACGGCTTGAATTAAAACAACATCTCCTTTAAAAGCAGAAATTTCAGTATTGGTAAGAAAGACATGGATAAGAAAATAGTAACCGTTGGCGATATAAAATGCGGAACATCTGAATTGTTTCTCATCTCCGGTCCTTGCGTGATTGAAGACGAAAGTATCATGATGAAGACTGCGGAAAAGCTGAAAGAGGTTTCCGAGAAGATGAAAATTAAGATCATCTATAAATCCTCTTTTCAAAAAGACAACAGAAGCAGTTTGAAATACTATGATGGCCCCGGACTTTCAAAAGGTGTAAAGTTACTTGCGAAGGTGAAGGAACAATTTGGTTTTCCATTGCTCACCGATATTCATTATCCTGATCAAGCTGCTCCTGCAGCTGAAGTATGTGATGTCCTTCAGATTCCGGCTTACCTGTGCATGCAGTCGACCTTGCTTGTTGCTGCTGCAAAGACAGGACGCGTAATTAACATCAAACACGGACAGTTTCTCGCTCCCGATAATATGAAACACCCGGTGAATAAATGTATTGATGCCGGCAACGATAAAATTATACTTACAGAACGCGGTTATACTTTTGGTTACAATGACCTCGTAGTAGATCCCCGCAGTTTTTTCCACCTGAATAACATTGGTTATCCTGTTGTGTTTGATATCACGCATGCCATTCGAAAATATGGAATTCCAAGTGCGGATTCAAAAGGAGGAGCGAGGGAATTTTTACCTGTTCTTTCCCGTTCAGGCGTTGCGGCTGGTGTGGATGGAGTTTTTATTGAAACTCATCCCGATCCTGAAAAAGCATTGTGCGATGCTGCTTCCCAGCTTTGTGTCTATGACCTTGAAGAATTTTTAAAACCGATTCTTGAATTGCATGCCGTGGAAGTGAAATACAGAAAGAAAATTCTTAACCCTAACCTGATCTCTTAAACTTGTAAATTGAACTATGGAACTTTATTTAGATTCTGCGAATCTCAAAGAAATAGAAGAAGGCTTTAAACTCGGTTTCCTGAACGGACTTACCACTACGCCTACTTTCATGCAGCGCGAAGGAATTTCTGACGTTGATGGAATGATTGTGAAACTTTCGAAAATGGTTCCTGTGTTACAGATCGAAGCATTGGGAGATACTGCAGAAGAAATATTAAAAGAAGCAAAACGCCAACTCGCACTCGGACTGGATGCAAAGAAAACTGTTTTCAAAATTCCTGTTTCTCTTGAAGGTGTTCGCGCATGTAAAATGTTACGCAACGAGGGATTGCTTGTAAACGTGCACCTTGTTTACACGTTGCAGCAGGCTTACATGGCAATGCAGGCAGGCGCTTCCTACGTTTGTCCGCTGGTGGGAAGACTCCAGGACCAGGGACACGATGCACTTGCCCTCGTTGAACAATGTGTAACAGCCGTAAACCGTTACAACTACAACACAAAGATTATGTTTTCTTCCGTGCGTACTATTGAACATGTAAGGAATGCAATCAACGTAGGAGTTCACACCATCACCGTTCCATTAAAAATATTAAAAGCACTAACGGAGAATAATTTTACTTCTGTCGGAACGGAACAGTTTATCCGCGACACACGACTGATGACAGTGAAAGTAAAAGAAGCAATTAAAAGTGTAAATCCACTGGTTGAAGAAGAAACAAATCTTACCGATGCCATCGTGAAGATGACTGAATACGGTTTCGGTGGAATAACTGTTCTGAACAAAGACGGATCTGTAAAAGGAGTTTTCACCGATGGTGATTTAAGAAGGTTGCTTCCGAAAGAAGGACGCAATATTTTAAATCATAAAATGAGTGATTTCTCTTACAACAAACCTGTTTCCATTGATGCTGATGCATTGCTCAACGATGCTGCGCAGTTATTCAAACAGACAAACGTGGATACGATTCTTGTTACAAGCAACGGAAAACCTGTCGGCATGCTTGACATCCAGGATTTGAAAAATGATTAATCATTCCATAATTTTTTTTAGGTCTTGCGTTAATCCTTTTTAAAAGTGGAACATCTCAAAAAAATATTTACGGGAATTGGCGGAAATTTTCTTTCCACCCCGGAGGAATTATCTGATAAGCTGGAAAGTGTAAAAGCATTCGTGTTTGATTGGGACGGTGTTTTTAACAACGGAGAGAAAAACGAAAACGGTTCCAGCAATTTCAGTGAAGTGGATTCCATGGGAATCAACATGCTTCGTTTTTCTTTTTGGTTGCAGCACGGACAACTTGCTCATACATCCATTATTTCCGGAGAGCGAAACAGTGCTTCGTTTAGTTTGTCTGCACGCGAACATTACAATTCCTGTTACTACAGAATAGGAAACAAAATAGAAGCACTCGATCATTTTTGTAAAGAGCACGGCTTTAAACACGAAGAGATTGCTTACGTGTACGATGATGTGCTCGACATTTCGATCGCGAAAGTCTGCGGAGTACGTGTACTCGTCAATCGAAAATCAAATCCTCTTTTTGTTGAGTACCTGAAAAAAAATAACCTCGCTGATTACATCACCGGTGCTGAATCAGGAAACTTTGCAGTACGCGAAACGTGTGAGTTATTCATGGGACTAAATGGCATCTATGACGAAACCATCAGCAAGCGTTCTTCCAATTCAGAAGTTTACCAAAACTATTTGGAAAACCGTAACCGTATTGAGACTGCTTTTTTTACGAAGGATGGAAATGCAATTATTAAAAGTCCTGACTCATACTGAGTAATTATATTTCATTCTGTTCATAAAGCGTCAGCTTTTTCCGAAAAATTCAGAATAATTCCTGTTGTTTATTTTACTTTTGAAGAATGAAAAGAATTCTTTTTTCTGCCTTCCTTTTATCCGTGATCTGCGGCTTGAAAATTTCCGCACAAACAATCAGGTTTGATCTGAAAGATTCTATTCCCGTTATCGTAAACGGTGATACATTGAAGAATGCATGGGCTGGAGGAATCGATCAACCGCTCTTTTCCGAAATTGACCTGGATGGTGACGGAATCCATGATCTGTTTATGTACGACCGTCACAACAACCGCATCAGCACCTTTCTGAATGATGGAACTCCCGGTGCAAAAGCGTGGCATTACGCTCCCCAATTCGTTGTAAAGTTTCCACCGATTTTTCAATGGGCATTGCTGTACGATTACAACTGCGATGGGAAAGCAGATTTGTTCACGCTCGCTGACGATCAAAGCGGCATTGTTGTGTACCGAAATGATTTTGATGCAGGACAAGGCGGATTGCTATTCACGCTTGTTAGTTCTGAATTAAAAGAAGAATATTTTCCGGGTTTCTTTGCGCCCGTGTTTGCAAGTCAATTGCAGTTGCCTGCCTTCGGTGATGCAGATGGCGATGGTGATATGGACATCATCGGTCCTTCAACAGTTCCTGGACGTGTGGTGTTCAATAAAAATTATTCGGCGGAAAATCTGCATGGTTGCGATTCACTTGAATTTAAATTTGAAGATGACACATGGGGAAATTTCTCAGTCGGAGTAAATAACTCAAGCATTTACGCGAAGACGGATTGTTTCAGTTGCCGCACTGCAAGACCCACAGCAGAAAATTTTTCTCTCGATAATTATGATCAAAGTGTTGCAGCGCCAAGGGACGATTCCTATTTCAGCATATTCATGCTGGATGCAAATGGAGACAATCTTCCTGATCTGCTCATCGGTGACGGAGGCGCACTTAATTCATTGCTCGTTGTAAACGGAGGAACACTTGATACAGCTAAAATGATTTCACAGGATACCATCTTTCCTTCTTACGATGTTCCTTCAGTCTTCAATAACTTCCACAACCATGCTTACATTGATGTAGACAATGACGGAGTAAAAGATTTGCTGGTGGAATCAGGCAACTATGAAAACTGGCACGATGGAGTGTGGTACTACAAAAACATTGGCACAACGGCAATTCCGAATTTTGATCTTCGCTCCACTTCCTTTTTAGTTGACCAGATGCTTGATGTGGGCGAAGGTGCAAGCCCTGTCCTGTTTGATGCTGATGGGGACGGTCTGCTTGATATGGTAGTCGGCAATGCAGGAAGATCATGGAATAATTCAGGAAGTTTCTTAAGTGGCTTGCATCTGCTTAAAAACACAGGTTCGCTCTCATCTCCCGCTTTTCAACTGGTTGACAGCAACTATGCAGGAATTAATTCTTTGTTTATTAACGGACCGATCTATCCTGCATTCGGTGACCTGGATGGTGATGGAGATAAAGACCTCATCATCGGAGGAGCAAACGGAAAGCTTCAGTACTTTAGAAACAACGGAGGAAGTCCTGCAAGTTTCCAACTCATCGGAATTAATTACATGGGAATTGACAGAGGTTCTGTGAGTACTCCGCAGATCATTGACATGAACCATGACGGGCTGCTCGATCTCGTTGTCGGAATTACCACAGGCGGAAATGCAGGACGAATCAATTATTTCCAGAACAACGGAACAGTTTCTTCCGCTTCGTTTTCCACGACTCCTACAATTAACGCATTAGGAGGAATCATCATTGCAAACGGTACTGATACTACGGGTTATACCGTTCCGTATTTTTTTGATGAGCAGGGACACCGTAAACTTTTACTGAGTTGTGAATCCGGCGAAGTATTTCTGTACGACAGCATCGATGCAAACCTGAATGGAAATTTTCACAGAGTTGATACCGTGATTTCAAAAATACAAGGTGTTCGATACGGATACAACCTTTCTGTGAGTGGCGGTGACCTGAACAACGATGGCTTGACTGACATGTTGCTTGGTATTTATGGAGGCGGAATCAGTATTTACTACCAACGAGATCCTTCCACAGGAATAAAAAATCCATCACTCAAGCAACCACATTTTTTAATACAACCAAATCCTTCAAACGAAGAATGTACAGTTCACTTTTTTAATTTGTCTTCTCATTCAAACAATCAACTGAATGTGATCAATTATCTCGGGCAGCATGTTATTTCAAAATCAGTCGACTCTGAACGAATAACGCTCAACACCCAGGCACTCCCTGCCGGAGTTTATTTTATTCAGTTGATTTGTTCCGGAAATTCGGAAGTGATGAAATTAATTGTGAGTCATTGATTGCTTAATGGAACAATCCATTCATCGTCATGCAGAAGGCATCTTTTTATGGATAAGTGTTACAGCTAAATTTGAAATAGATTCCTTCGCCAGGAATCAATAGTCAAGATAGAAGCGTAGCAATCTTTCGCACGACCAGCGCTTGTATGCTACGCTGAGCGAGATTTGATTCAAACTCTACCTGACTGATGTTAAAAGTTTGTGGCTACAACAAAAGTCATTCAGGAGGAATCTATTTCAAAGTTAGCAAGAATGCTTAGTCATAAATGGATGTGTAAGCTCCCCATTTTTTAAAACCATTGATAAATCTATTACTCAAATACAATTCTTCCATTATAATTTTTCTTTCCGTTAGAAAGAGTAACATTGTAAATCCCTTTTGCTTCTGCCTGAAGGTTAAGTTTTATTTTTCCTTCATTCAGCTCTAATCTTTTTTGCTGAATAATTTTCCCTGAGTTATCATAAATTGAAAGCAATAAATTTTTCTCATGCAGAAAATCATCAGGTATTTTTACTGTGCATTTTCCTTCATTGGGGTTTGCAAATATTAATAACCTATTGCTTGCCACTCTTGCTTCAGTTTCTATATTCGTAATTGCATCATGCTTGGCAATGTAGGCATCAATGTAACCGTAACTTGTTATAGAATAACTGTCAAAGGTTGCAGCACCAACCATTCCTCCGAAACTATAAAAGTTTTCAGAATTATCCACCATGATATCTCCATTTCTAATACCACCCACTTGCTGGAAGCCAAGACAATTTCCACTGCTGTCCAATCTTACAATAAACAGGGCATCTGTATTCGAGGCAATAATGGTGCACGTGCCGAATGTAGCAGTATCCGAAAAATTTCCTGACGCATATAGCTTTCCATTGTAATCAACAGAAATTCCAGGAGCGTAGCCTGCTTTTGTATGTGCTTGTCGCACCCAGATAAAATTTCCGCTACTGTCAAATTTTACAAAGTAATAGTCTTTATTTATTCCACTCCTCAGAGTATCATTTCCAAACACCGCAGTATCTCGAAATGTACCGCCCGCGTAAATATTACCAATTCCGTCTATTCTGATGTGCCAGCCAATATCAATATTACTCCCACCTACCGTTCTTATCCATTCTACTTTGCCGGAGGTATCAAACCTGGAAATAAATGGATCATTCTCGTTACAATAAACCGTAGCAGTATCCAATTTCAATGTATCATTAATTGATTGTCCACTTATAAATAAATTTCCATCGAAGTAATTTACGTCTGAAGGGTAAACATTTAAGTTACCAAGATTTTTTGCCCAATCGCAGCTTCCATCAACAGAATTAAATTTTGCCACAAACCCTCCTGCAAGCAGGGAAAACCCTCCAACCTGTCCGGGAAAATTTAAATATCCTACAATGTATATTTTCCCCGCCTGATCGGGTAACATTCCTGTAACGTAGCCTGAAACATAATTCGATACACCCAAGGTCCAGATGCAGGTTCCATCAAGATCCAATTTGGCCAAGAAAAATATTCCTCCCCCGACATTGCAGGAACCTATTGACCTGCCTGTAGCATCCATTGCCCCGGCAAGAATTAAACTATTTGAAATTCTTTCATAGTTCATTAATGCCATGTCCTCGCTACTAAACTGATCATCTCCCCCCGCACGCTTGGACCACATAAAGTTACCGTTGTGGTCAAACTTACTAATAAATATATCTGTTAGCCCTGATGGATAAAGTGTATCATTTCCAAAAAATCCTTTTGGTTGATCAAGAATTCCGGTTGCATACAAATTTCCGACTGTATCAAAGCAAATGGTACTACATCCATCAGTGCCTCCGCCCCCGCAATGCTGGGCCCATTCCCATGTCTGGGCATTGATTAAATTGGAATCTGAAAACAAAAGTAGAACTATGAAGGCAATTTTCTTTTTCATTGATTATTGAAGTATGATAACTCGCTCTTCGGACTGTATTAAGATGTAGTCAAGTATTGGATGTAAATTCATAAATAGATTCCTCCTGAATGACAGGAATGGGTTAAGATTAATAAACACTCAATGTCTTACTACCAACTTCTGTGTAACAGATTTTCCGTCAGAAATAAGTTGAAGTAAATACACTCCTGAAGGAAGTTCACGAGTATCAATCACCACATGATTGGAACTTATCTGTTTCAAAAAAATTCTCTGACTCAGGTAGTTCACCATACACAATTGATTTTTGACGGAAGCAGGTAAATTGCTGAACTGAATCAAACACGTTTCATTGGCAGGATTGGGAGCGATTACGAACGCAGGATGTATTGCTGAAGGTTCATTGATTCCGATAGCAGGATCACGCTGAAAATACACATTCACTCCACCACTGTAAATTCCCAGAAGCATATCCGTCATTCCATCGTTATTCAGATCTCCACCGCTTACAGCCAGGTTGAAATGGAGAAGCGATCCTTCGCTACCGGAAATAATTGTATCCACAAAATGAAAATTCCCATTCAGATTTCCTTCAATGCTGTCGTACAAAAAAACTTCTCCTTTTTCATAACTTACAAGAAGCCTGTAATGACCATTGTCATCAAAGAAAAATGGAACAGTATAACCATCACCACCGAAATTCTGCAAAACCACTCCACCCAATGTATCAATGGTAGGAATGGAATCAAAGTAAGGTGTTGAAACAGTTCCTGTATTCTGAAAATAATTTATGTTTCCTTTTTTTCTTCCTACTACTAAATCCAACAAGCCATCCCTGTTCAGATCAATGATCTGCGGTGTGCTGGCATTTCCAACATCAATTCGCATGTAATTCGTGAAAGGCGTTTGAAAGATTGAGGTATCTGCTGTAGCTGCTATATTTTTAAAGTAATATAGTTTTCCGGAATTCTCTCCGATCACCAAATCCTTGTCTCCATCTCCATCGAGGTCACCAAACGCAGGGTAGATAGGTCCCGTAAGTCCCATTGAACCCACGCTAGCATAATCCTGGCTGATCAGTTTAAAAGCCGGTGACGAAGCAGTGCCCGTATTCCTGAAAAGATGCAAACCATTTTTATACCCGCCGGTTCCATTCTGATAAATTCCGAAATTGCCGACAACCAGATCAGGCAAACCATCTCTGTTGTCATCAAAAACCACAGGGCATGCGCCTTCTCCAACGTCAATCATCTGGTCTACTAAAAAAGTACTTGTTGACAGATGTAAATCAGGAGAAGCAGTTGTTCCGGTATTTCTATACAACCACATTCCCGCAGCATTTTCCTGTTGAGATGGAACTGCAATCAGATCTTTGACGCCATCATTGTCAAGATCAATGTATGCGTGCACATTAAAATTATTGATGTTGACAGGAATATTCGTGCTTGGAAAAGTGATATCCTCGGAAACCATTTGCGCTGCAGAGGGCGTTCCTCCATTTACAACCAGCAATGAAGCGGTAGAACCCTGGTCGCCAAAAATCAGATCCTTGTCACCATCACCATCAGCATCAAACATGAATATACTGGAGATGGTATCGTCTCTTACAGCAGCAGCGCTTTGATCATAACTCTCCAAATCATCATTGACGTCAGCAAAACTTTCTGAAACAGGAGATGCATTTCGGCAAGAGTAACAATACACTGAATTGGTTGATGCGCCAATCCATAATTTAAAATTACCCCATGTAGAGGTTTCATGATTGAATTCGAGTGAATCGCAACCATGACTACTCTCTGCCGAATAATTTTTGTGATAAGCAACACGGCCATCGTTACTGGGTAAATTATAGCCAATGATGTCCATATCACCGTCACCATCTACGTCACCAAACGTGGGAATTGAGACAGCATCTGCATATACCTGTGTGATCAAACTTCCATCCGTTTCATTTAATGATTGTGTAATCAATGTAAATTTCAGTCCGTCCGTTGCATTGTAATCGTTGCGGTAAACTGTAATGGCATTCTGAAAAATGGAAAGCGTGAATAAATCTGCTTTGCCATCACAGTTGTAATCATACAACAACGCCCATTTGTTGATGTGCGGGAATTTAGAAATGTATTCCGGTGCGCAATGCCACGCATTCACTCCACCTGTTCCGTCATTGATGAATGTGCTGATACGACCTTCCGAATAAGTAAGAGACTGAAGACGGTCGAATTCGAAGAGATCATGAATGCCGTCACCGTTCAAATCAATTTCTGAAAAAAATGGAAAATTAATTCCGCCGGACCAGGGATTGTTCAATGTAATTCCTCCTACCACGACAGGGATGCTGTCAACGCGCTGAAAAGTCATCGGCTGAGCGATTCCTGCTTTTGTAATCAAAAGTGTACTGAACAAAAGAATGGAGAAAAATTTATTCATTCTTCAAAGATAAATGAATTTAGGCAATGAAGAATTGAATGACACTATGAAAGAATGAATCTTCGTCGAGAAAAGTTACATTTTGATACCTACAAAACCAGCTTGTATTTCCATAATAAAAATTTGATAATTTTAACAACTCTAAAAATCGCCGAGTCTAAAACTCATTTGATATGCCAAGCTTCGACATCGTCAGCAAAATAGAAGTTCAGAAACTGGACAATGCAATCAATGCTGCTTCCAAAGAACTTTCAACACGTTTTGATTTTCACAATTCAAAAACGGAAGTCAAGCTGGATAAAAAAGAATTCATGATTCATGTGCTCACTGAAAATGATATGCGCATGAAAACCATTGAAGGAATTATCATTGCACGGATGCTGAAGCAAGGATTGGAACCATCTTCCCTTGATTTCGGAAAGGAGTTGTATGCTTCCGGCAACATGGTGAAGAAAGACATCAAAGTAAAGCAAGGCATTGACAAAGACACTGCAAGAAAGATTGTGAAGATCATTAAAGAAAGTGGAATGAAAGTTCAGTCTTCCATCATGGATGAACAAGTACGTGTAACAGGAA
>JAYTXY010000004.1:0-29407 GCA_043742705.1 Bacteroidota bacterium | reverse complement strand
CAAAAAATTTTTCTTGCAACACTACACGTCAGTTCACCATTTCCCATTGTGTAATAATGCAAACAAGGAACACCGAATTTAACGAGTTCTTTTGATTGGTTAGCGCACCATTCGATACCGACTTCCCGCACTTCTTTATCAGTCTTGCATTTTTCAATTCCGTCAAGTAAATCTTCCGGCAAATCAATGTGAAACGTTTTTGATAAAGAAACGGATTGTTTTTTTGTAGTAATGGGTTTCAACCCAGGAATAACAGGAACATTGATCCCGATTTCGCGACACAGCTTTACAAAATCAAAATATTTCTGATTGTCAAAAAACATTTGTGTCACGATGTACTCTGCACCTGCATCAATTTTTGCTTTCAGATTTTTCAAATCGTTTTTTAAGTTTGGCGCCTCGAAATGTTTTTCAGGATAGCCGGCCACACCAATGCAAAAATCAGATGGAGCCACTTCCTGCAATTCATCATCAAGATAAACTCCACGGTTCATGTTCACGACCTGCTTCACAAGATCAATCGCAAAATTATGACCTTCAGGGTCGGGATTAAATTGATTTTCAGATTTGATGGCATCTCCGCGTAATAACAAAACATTGTCAATACCAAGAAAGCTGAGATCAATCAATGCATTTTCGGTTTCTTCTTTTGAAAATCCTCCACAGATAATGTGCGGTACCGTGTCTACTTTGTACTTGTTGATAATGGCAGAACATATTCCTACTGTACCGGGACGTTTGCGGATGGAAAACTTTTCAAGTAATCCGTTGTCGTGTTTCTTGTAGACATATTCTTCCCGGTGATAAGTTACGTCAACAAAAGACGGTTTGAATTCCATGATCGGATCAAGAATTCCCCAGATGCTTTGAATACCCTTACCCTTGAGGGGCGGTAATATTTCAACAGAAAAGAGCGTACCAGACGCTCTTTTTAAATGATCAATTACTTTCATTGTTCTTTTTCTTTCCCGGCTATCTTTACAGGTTATCAGTTTCGGATAATGGTTACGACTCCACTCATCTCCGTTGATTTTTTATCTGCAACTATCAATGTATAATAATAAACTCCTGCTGTAAGGTCATCGCCTTTCCAGTCGTTTTGGTAGTTTCCACTTTCAAATACTTTTCTTCCCCAGCGATTGAAGACATGCAACTTGCTGTTAGGATACAACTCCAGGTTTTCAAAGATGAAACTATCATTCAGCTTATCATTGTTTGGAGTAATTACATTTGCTGCAACGATGCTTGATTTCACCACATCAAACCGGTACCAGTTCGATCGTGAAAGATAGCTGCCACTTGAACTGTGAATTCTCAACAGGTAGGTCCCCACGGTAGAAGGTTTTGTATACAAAAGGGAAGTGGACGAAGTACCGAATCCGGGAACAATAGAAAACGTTGCGCCTCCGTCATCACTTTCCATTAATTCGTAAAACGGATTCGACCAACCCCAATAAGGACTCCAGCTAAGACTGATCGTTGTGGAATCCGCATTTTGAACCCCTGTCAGAAATATACTTTGAATGGAATCACTTGCCTGGCCCAAATAGGCGGTGTTGAGGTGTAATGCAACAGCATAACTGTACGGATGACTTGGAACAGAAAGAACCGGATCGTTATCAACGTAAGAGGTTGCCGTTATCGAAGTAACACTACCAATTTTTGTATACAACGCGCCGGGAGAATTGCCCCTGTAAATATCAAAACTCTGAAACTGTGTTACGGGTAGGCCTGCCGGAGGAGTCCAATACACTTCCATGTTTGAGTTTACATTGTCAACACTCACATTGGTTAAATCAACAACACCGCTGTAACAATTACTGAAAGAGAAGGCGACACTGTCATGTTCGGGCATTGCATTGCCACATTCATTCAGTAACGTATTTCCGTCAAACCCGACTTTCGACCATATGTGATAAGTACCGTTATGGTAAAGCGGATTAAAAAGGCGAAGAGCAATTGAATCCGTCATTGCTGGTGAACCTGAACAATTAATTCCTACGCAGGAAATAGTTGGTATTGAAATGCCGGTCGGATCAAGAAGTCTGAAATCAGTTCCATCAGGGGAAATAGAGTTGCATCTCACTTTTACCGGAAGGTGCATATAAATAATACTATCACCACAATTTGCAGTTATGTTATTAAACGTGCTTGCCTGAAGATTCGGTGGGAAATTGCACAATGCTTCAATGTTTACCTGCATATCCCTTCTTACTGATCCAATCAACACGCCTGCGCGGTATTCCTGAACAAGTACAGCCATGACACCTACCTGCAACACGTTCGGATTAAAACTAATAATACCGGTATGGGGATCAATCGTTATCCCGGTGGAAGAAGAAAAAGGATTTGCTCCTGTATAAGGTGAAAGGTATGGAACAACAGTTCCGCTACCTGACAACGCGTCAACCAGTGAAAACACAAGCGAATCCTGGTTGGGATCTGTCGCACCCTGGTTGTAGGTGAATGCATGATTCAGACAGAATGTTGAAACCGGGTACTGCGAAAATACGGGTGAGCTATTCGTAGGGTAATTCAGATTATCAAGTGTTGTTTCCACATACATTGAAACTCCTCCTAAGGGAATGTTGATCGTTGTAATCAAAGCGTTACGCGACATAATGGTGCATGAGATCACCCAATCTGTGCATGCTGAAGGAAGAATCAGGTGTCCCCTGTAAACCCATTCCTGTACACCATAGCCTGTGCCACTATGACATGATGTAGCACCGCACGGAGGATATAAACCTGTTTGAATATCTCCACCCGTTCCTGCAACTGCATTCAGTGTCACAAATCCCGTCACGTTGCAGGAAGCTGATTCGTAATCCACATCCACCGTGGTAGTTGGTGCGGCAGTAGGTAGTCCGGTGCAATCACGGTAAAATTTTACGGTGACTATATAATTGTTCGGACTAAAATATTCGTATGTAATATTTGCTCCGACAGCATGACTTGCTTTTGCCTTTTCAGTTGCAATAAACGTCAAAAATAAAATCAGGAGAAAAATTAAGTGGCTCTTCCTCATTAGTCTTTCTTTAAAAATGAATACTGCTATTTCAAAATTGTATTTGTTCCAAATAACACGGACGATGACAAACCTACAGGAATTCCGCGAAAAGTCAAAGGGATGAATTGAAATAAAGTAGCCGTTTCACCCTCGATAAGCAAGGCCGGCTGTATTTTTCACTAATTACTATGAGTTAAGAAGCTTTGCTGCTTTTCCTTTTATTACATTTGCAACCCCAATGAAAAACATCCGGAATTTTTGCATTATTGCCCATATTGATCACGGTAAGAGTACCCTTGCCGACCGTTTGCTGGAATATACCCACACGGTTTCGAAACGGGATGCCATGAACCAGGTCCTCGATGATATGGACATTGAACGCGAGCGTGGAATTACCATTAAGAGTCACGCCATCCAAATGGATTATGAATTGAATGGTGAAAAATATGTGCTCAACCTGATTGATACACCCGGACACGTTGATTTTTCATACGAAGTATCACGTTCGATTGCAGCTTGCGAAGGCGCATTGCTGATTGTGGATGCTGCACAGGGAATCCAGGCGCAAACAATTTCCAATTTGTATCTCGCACTCGAGCACGATCTCACCATCATTCCTATCCTGAATAAAGTTGATTTGGAAAGCGCCATGCCTGAAGAAGTGAAAGATCAGATCGTAGATCTAATCGGTTGCGACCGCGGTGAAATTATTTCCGCCAGCGGAAAAACAGGACTGGGCGTGTACGATATTCTTGAAGCGATTGTAAATCGTGTTCCGGCTCCGAAAGGAAATCCGGATGCACCGTTGAAAGCATTGATCTTCGATTCTGTTTTTAATTCCTTCCGCGGAATCATCGCTTACTACCGTGTGATTGACGGAGAAATTAAAAAAGGTGACAAAGTAAAATTTGTAGCAACGGATCATGAATACGGTGCGGAGGAAATCGGAATTCTGAAGCTTGATAAAATTCCGCGTGCAAGTGTAAAAGCGGGCGATGTCGGTTACATCATTTCAGGAATCAAAGAAGCCCGTGAAGTAAAAGTAGGAGATACCATTACACATACGGAGCGGCCTTGTGCTGAAGCTGTACACGGTTTTGAAGATGTGAAGCCGATGGTGTTTGCCGGAATTTATCCTGTTGATACTGATGAATACGAAGAGTTGCGCAACTCCATGGAGAAGCTTCAGCTTAACGATGCGTCACTGGTATTTGAACCTGAATCATCGGCAGCGCTTGGTTTCGGTTTCCGTTGCGGTTTTCTCGGAATGCTTCACATGGAAATTATCCAGGAACGGTTGGAGCGCGAGTTTGACATGACGGTGATCACCACAGTACCGAACGTTTCTTACAAAGCATACCTCACCAAAGGTGAGTTGCTCGAGATTCACAATCCGTCAGAAATGCCGGAGCCAAATTTCCTCGATCACATTGAAGAGCCATATATCAAAGCTCAAATCATTACCAAGAGCGAGTTCACCGGTTCCATCATGACCTTATGCATTGGAAAACGTGGAAACCTGATTGGTCAGCATTACCTCACAACAGATCGTGTTGAACTTACTTTTGATATGCCACTCGCTGAAATCGTTTTTGATTTCTACGATAAGCTGAAAACCATTTCAAAAGGATATGCATCGTTCGATTATCACCCAACAGAATATCGTGAAAGTGATTTGGTGAAACTTGATATTCGTTTGAATGGTGAACCGGTGGATGCGCTTTCTGCACTCGTACATCGCATACACGCACAGGATTTCGGAAGAAAGATGTGTGAGAAATTAAAAGAGTTGATCACACGTCAGCAATTTGAAATTATTATCCAGGCAAGTATCGGCAGCAAAATCATTGCGCGTGAAACAGTAAAAGCATTACGTAAAGATGTTACCGCAAAATGTTACGGTGGTGATATTTCTCGTAAGCGTAAACTGTTGGAAAAACAAAAAGCCGGAAAGAAGAGAATGCGCCAGGTGGGTAATGTTGAGATTCCGCAGCAGGCGTTTTTGGCGGTGCTTAAACTGGACTAATTTTTTATTGAATATTTTTCTTTGCGTGCTTTGCGCCTTTGCGCGAACCTTTTCCTTGCAGCATTTTCATCCTACCACTTCAACTTATTCAGGAAATTCACGTCCGTAGTTCCGGTGTTTCGGTAGATCATCATTAAGATAGCAAGTCCAACTGCAACTTCTGCTGCTGCAACAGCCATGATAAAAAAGACAAACACTTGTCCGGCTGAATCTCCGTGATACGATGAAAATGCTGCCAGCAAAAGATTCACGGCATTCAGCATAAGTTCAATGCACATGAAAATAACAATGGCATTTCTCCTGAACAACACACCAAGTACTCCGATGCAAAAAAGCATTGTACTCAGGAGTACATAATAGTTGAGAGGGACTTGTTGAATAAGATGATTCATTTCGAATTTTATGTCAGACTATTTTCAATTTCTCATTATCAAATTGGCTAATCTTCAAATCTTCAAATTATTTAATTTCCTTTTTTCCAAGCATCACTGCTCCTACCATCGCTGCGAGAAACAAGATGGATGACACTTCAAACGGCAATGCAAAATCATTGAACAACACGTGACCGAGATTTTTCACGAGTCCGATTTCAGAATTCGGTGTTGCTGAAAGAGATGTATCCGAAACATTTCTCAACGCTCCTACCATTACGACCATCAACAGTCCGCCTGCAATGGTTGCAGCAAATTTCAGCCATTTGCTTTTGTGCGGCTCCACATCTGCGTTCAAATTCAACATCATAATTACATAGAGAAATAAAACCATGATTGCTCCGGCATACACGATGATGTGAACGGCTGCGAGAAATTGCGCATTCAGTAAAACATAATGTCCGGCAATTGCAAAGAATGTGATGATGAGATACAACACACTGTGTATTGGATTCTTTGAAATCACAACCATCAGTGCGCTGAGAACTGCAAGGAAACTAAGAAAGTAAAATATGTATTGTGCCATTTTAATAATTTCGGATTTTAGATTGCAGATTAATTCGCAATTATAAATTCGCCATCCGCAATATTTATCGGTTGTGTTGTAATTTTTTGTCTTTCTTAAATTCGATCACTTCTTTTGTTTGTCTTTTTGAAATATCCACGCGCTGATCAACCGGCTCAACAAGCTTATCCTTTCCGTAAATAAATTCTTTGCGTTTGAAATCGGTCGGTACAATTTTATCCGTTAAGAAAATTGCTTCCTTCGGACATGCTTCTTCACACAATCCGCAAAAAATGCAGCGAAGCATGTTGATGTCATACGTACTTGCATATTTTTCTTCACGGAATAATTTTTCTTCGCCAGGTTTTCTTTCAGCGGCAACCATTGTAATTGCTTCAGCAGGACAAGCGACTGCGCACAATCCGCAAGCTGTGCAACGTTCCGCCCCATTCTCATCGCGCTTCAATACATGTTGTCCTCGGTAAATCGGAGCAAACTCACGTTTCACTTCCGGGTAAGAAATAGTTGCCTTCCTTTTGAAAAAATGTTTCAACGTAATTCTCATCCCACCCAATATGGCAGGAAGATAAAGCCGCTCTGCGAACGTCATCTCTTTCTTTGAAACTACTTTACTTCTGTTTGTCAGTTGCATCCTGCAAAAATTATTTCTTCTTAAAAGGACTTTTGGAAGTAATGGTTCCGTCTGGCATTCTGTAATAGACTTTATCCTTAATTCCAAAGACGTTAGGTAATCCCCTTTTTTCAT
Organism: Bacteroidota bacterium; assembly: GCA_043742705.1. GTDB lineage: Bacteria > Bacteroidota > Bacteroidia > AKYH767-A > 2013-40CM-41-45 > JAPLDA01. The sequence continues at coordinate 22,669 of JAYTXY010000004.1, read as the reverse complement.
TCTCAAGAATAGCAGAATTCACGCCTCGATTTCCAATGGCAATAAGCTGCATTGCACGTTGGTAGAATTCAAGGTTTTTTAAGCGGGATATTTTCATCGGGTAATTAATTTAGTGAATGATTTGAATAATGCTTCGTTTAGTATTTCGTATGTCCTAGTTCCCTTTATCGCAACTTGTTCGAACGATGTTTCTGAATTATTAACTAAAATCCAATTGTCTGTCATTTGACGATAAATATTCCAAAAATTATAGATGCCTCTCTTAAATCTCCTTTTCACATCTTCATCAGGCACATGATGTCCTCCCTTTGAAACCCGTACCTTAATCCTGTTTATACTGATTTCGGGTTCATTAAGATAAACAAAGATCACTGTAATCAGGTAATTTTTGTTTTTAAATTCGTGAATCATCCTTTTCAAGAATAACCCTGACAAGGTAGATTCGAGAATGATACTTTTATTGTTCGATCTTAGTTTTTCTATTCGCTTGAAATATTCTTTGCCTGAAGAAATGTTTCCTGCACGACTGCCATCCTTTGTCATTTGTCGTGCAATTTCATCCGCATTTAGAAATTCGTATTTATAGTCTTTAAGAAATGATTTTGCAAAAGTTGTTTTTCCACTACCATTCGGTCCCGCTATAATTAATAATTCTTTTTTTGCACGCACTCCTATAAAGATTACGAATGATTTCTAATTTATTTTCCCATTCAACCACATCACAATTCCTGTGACAAATATATTTGCAATTGATAATGGTATCAATATTTTCCAGCCGAGATTCATCAGCTGATCGTATCGGAAGCGCGGGATAGTCCAGCGTACCCACATAAAAAAGAAGATGAAGAAGAATATTTTCGTGAAGAGAAATCCCATTCCAATAATGCTGAGCCAATTCGGATCGTGAACAAACCTCCCGATGAACGGCATATTGTATCCTCCGAAATACAGCGTGGAAATTACCGCAGATGAAATGAACATGTTGATGTATTCCGCGAACAAATAGAATCCGAGTTTCATCGAACTGTATTCCGTATGATATCCTCCAACCAATTCCGTTTCGCATTCCGGTAAATCAAACGGTGCGCGGTTGGTTTCTGCAAACGCACAGATGATGAAGATCAAACATCCGAGAGGTTGATACAAAACATTCCAATGCCAGCCTTGCTGTTGCTCTGCCATATCACGAACACTCAGCGTACCGCTCATCATGATCAGTGCAATGATGGCAAGCCCCATTGCAATTTCATAACTGATCATTTGTGAGGAAGCACGCAATGCACCAAGCAACGAATATTTATTGTTCGATGCCCAGCCGCCAATCATGATTCCATACACACCAATCGACACCACTCCGAAAATATAAAGGATGCCGATGTTTACATCTGCGGCTTGTAATTGATAAAAATTTCCGTTGATGGTAATTCCTCTTCCCCATGGAATCACAGCACTTGTCATGCATGCAGTGAGCATTGCCAAACACGGACCGAGGATGAATAAAAATTTATTTGAAACATCAGGAATGATTTCTTCTTTCATGAACATTTTCACTCCGTCAGCGAGAGGCTGAAGAATTCCAAACGGTCCGGCACGATTGGGACCGAGACGATCCTGCATGAACGCTGCCACTTTTCGTTCTGCATAGGTAGAATACATCGCAATCAGCAGTGAAATTAAAAACACTGAAACGATGATGATTATTTTTATGATTAAAGCTGTGCTGAACATTTTTCTTAGAATTGAAAATTGAAAATTGAAAATTGAAAATCAGCTTCGCCAATATTCAATTTTAAGTTTTCAATATTAAATAATACTTTTTTCATTTTATTTTTTGCTATCCAGTTGATGGTGATGTGGTACAACCTCTACACTATTCAACAAAGGCTTATGAGGCGGTTCTTTGAGCGTATAATGATTTTGAGAAATCACAGAATGACGATCAATTTTACTTGGTCCTTCAATCACCCAATCACTTGTTTTCTTTTTTTCGAAACGACATTCGTTGCAGATCCAGTCAGTCACTTCATCGTATTGATCTTTGCGCGCAGTAACGCGGGAAACAGTTTCTCCTTTGAACCAAACCATTACTTTTCCTGAACATTTTGTGCAGTCTCGGTGAGCATCCATCGGGTTCACGTTCCATACACGGCTTACAAAACGGAAGGTTTTATCCGTGAGTGCTCCAACAGGACAAACATCAATCATGTTTCCGGAAAAATCATTTTCAATTGCATTCTGAATGTACGTACTGATCTCTGCCACATCACCGCGATTCATTACACCGTGAACGCGTTTATCCGTCAACTGATCCGCTACTTTCACACAACGGTAACACAAAATGCAACGCGTCATGTGAAGTTTGATCTTGTCACCAATGTCAATCTTATCAAATGTTCTCCGTTCAAACTCATACCGTGATTTCGCAAGACCATGTTCGTACGCTAAATCCTGAAGCTTACATTCTCCTGCCTGGTCACAGATCGGGCAATCGAGCGGATGATTGATCAATAAAAATTCAACGACACCTTTTCTTGCTTCGAGTAAATCGGGAGAAGTAATATTCTGAACTTCCATTCCATCCATCACTGCTTGCTTGCATGATGGAACAGGCTTTGGCATTGGTCGCGGATCCTTTTCAGAACCCTTCGTCACTTTCACGATACACGTCCGGCAATATCCTCCGCTTGTTTTCAACGGAGTGTAAAAGCACATCGCCGGGGGAACAATGTCTCCGCCAATCATGCGCGCTGCTTGAAGAATTGTTGTTCCGTCAGGAACGTCTATGGTGTGATTGTCTATGGTAACTTTAGGCATGTTCTGTTAAGTGCAAAAGAGATTAAAATCAAAATTCAAAAGTTTGTTATTTCTTTAGGTTGATAATAATTGCTCCAAGTACTTTTGAGATTTCGACCAACTCTTTATTCATGGTAATCATTTTATCAATTTTAAATTCATATCCCTCTTCAATAACTTCGATCCAATATTGCGTTTCATTTGCAGAACGAAGTGCAATTTCATAAAATCTTATCAATTCTTTTTTCGTACTGCTTGCTTTTGCTTCCCTGACATTTGCGCCTATTGAAGTTCCACTTCGGAGAAACTGATTAACTAAAGCGAAATCTATCCTATTTTCCTTAAAGTCCTTCGTCAATTTAACAACCTCGACAGCATACTTCTGAGTTCTGATTATAATATCTTTTTCGTAAGCCACTTTCTGATTCTTAACTTTTGAATTTTGACTTTATTCTCTTTTGACTTCTTATCAAGATTCCTGAAGCTGATTTAACCGATAATAATGTTTTACATCTTTAATACTCTGCGGATTTTTCACAAACTCCTCGAACTCCAAACGGAAGTGGCGAATGGCAGCAGCCACCGGCCATGCTGCAGCTTCGCCAAGCGGACAAATTGTTTTTCCCTCTATCTTACTTTGAATGTCCCACAGCAAATCAATATCACTCAAGGTTCCGTGTCCATCCAAAATTTTGTGGAGAATTTTTTCCATCCATCCTGTTCCTTCGCGGCACGGTGAACATTGTCCGCAACTTTCATGGTGATAAAAGCGTGAGAAGTTCCAAAGGTTTTTCACGATGCTGGTGGTTTCATCCATCACAATAAATCCTCCGGAGCCAAGCATTGTTCCCGTTGCAAAACCACCGTCACCAAGCGATTCATAACTCATCAACCGCGGTTCACCTGCCGCAGTTTTCAAAATTAAATGTTCAGGAAGAATGGGAACAGAAGAACCTCCGGCAACAACAGCTTTCAATTTTCGTCCTCCTTTTATTCCTCCGCAATATTCGTCTGAATAAATAAATTCTTCTACCGGAACTCCGAGTTCAATTTCATACACGCCCGGTTTGTTGATATGACCGCTTGCTGAAATCAATTTTGTTCCTGTTGATTTTCCGATTCCGATTTTCGCATATGCTTCTCCGCCATCGTTCACAATAGGAACCACGGCAGCAATTGTTTCTACGTTGTTCACCACAGTCGGACAGCCGTACAATCCTGCGACAGCAGGGAATGGCGGCTTGTTCCGGGGATTACCTCGTTTTCCTTCGAGTGATTCGAGCAATGCCGTTTCTTCTCCACAGATGTAAGCGCCTGCACCAACATGCACGTAAAGATCCAATGAGTAGTCCGTTCCTAAAATATTTTTTCCAAGCCATCCGTTTGCATATGCTTCATCAATGGCGCGTTCAAGAATTTTCGCTACGTAAAAATATTCTCCGCGGATGTAGATGTAAGAAGTGTTCGCACCAAGAGCAAAACTGGAAGTAATCATCCCTTCAATCAAATAATGAGGAATGCGTTCCATGAGATAACGATCCTTGAAAGTTCCCGGCTCCGATTCATCTGCATTACAAACAAGGTAACGTGGAACTCCCGGAGGCTTTGCTAAAAAACTCCATTTCATTCCTGTCGGAAAACCTGCTCCACCGCGGCCTCTCAGTCCGCTCTTCTTTACTTCTTCAACAATGGCTTCGGGAGTCATTGTCTTCACAGCTTTTTCCACAGATGCATAACCTCCATGCTTCCTGTACACATCATAGGTATTGATGCCCGGAACATGATCATGAGTCAACAGTAATTTTTTTCCCATACTCAATTATGCATTTTGCCTTTCAGCAATGTCCGTATAACTTTTTCTCTTGCCGTTAGTTTTCAGTTGGTCAAGTAAACCATCCACTTTTTCAAGAGTAAGATTTTCATAATAGTCAGCGCCACATTGCAACATCGGTGCTGTTCCGCAACTGCCAAGGCATTCAACAGTTTTCAATGTGAACATTCCATCTTTTGTTGTCTCTCCAATCTTGATGTTTAATTTTTTCTCAATGTGTTTTACCACGTCTTCTGATCCCATCAACCAGCACGAACTTGTGCGGCAAACATCAATCACACATTTCCCAACAGGTTTTAAATTGAACATCGAATAGAACGATGCGACTTCATATACTTCAACCGGTTGAATGGATAAAATTGTTGCAACATAATCCATCACAGGAGCGCTCAGCCATCCGTCAAATTCCGCTTGTGCAATATGAAGAATAGGAATGATGGCTGACTTTTGTTTTCCTTCCGGGTAACGTTTCATCAACTTGTACACTAACGCTAAACTTTCTTCAGAAAATTCAAGCCTCCCCAACCCCTCCGAAGGAGGGGCTTTCATTTCATTACTACTTTTGTCTTTATTCGTTTCCATTTTTATCTTTTAAGTCCTTCCCATCGGGAAGGATTTAGGATGGGCTTTTTTAAGCATCCAGTTCTCCTGCAATTACATTCATGGAACTCATGGTAAGAATTGCATCGCTGAGAAATCCTCCGCGAATCATTTCCGTGTATGCCTGGTAATAAATGAAACATGGTCTGCGGAGATGGAGTCGATAAGGCTGCCTTCCGCCATCGCTGATAAGGTAAAAACCAAGTTCTCCATTCCCTCCTTCTACGCAGTGGTACACTTCTCCTTTCGGAACGTCTGTTTCGCCCATCACAATTTTAAAGTGATAGATGAGTGCTTCCATGTCATTATAAACATTTTCTTTCGGAGGAAGATAAAATTCAGGAACCTCAGCATGAAACGTTGTTTTATCATCCAGCTTTTCCAGCTTATCCATTGCCTGCTGAATGATGCTCAGACTTTCCCACATCTCCTGTTCGCGTACCATGAAACGATCATATGTATCACCTTGTGTTCCTACCGGAATTGCAAATTCAAAATCCTGGTACGATGAATATGGATTCATGACGCGCACGTCATAATCCACACCTGCAGCGCGAAGGTTCGGTCCACTGAAACTATAATTCAATGCACGTTCCGCGGAGATTGGTCCTGTTCCAATAGTACGATCCATGAATATTCTGTTGCGCAACAATAATTTTTCAAATTCTTTGAGCGCTGCGGGATATTCCTTTACAAAGTGTTTTATTTTTCTCCATGCGACTTCGTTGAAGTCGCGTTCGAAACCTCCGATACGACCGATGTTGGTTGTCAATCTTGCTCCGCAAATCTCCTCGTAAATTTCGTAGATAAATTCTCTCCACTGAAAGATGTAAAGAAATCCCGTCATCGCTCCTGTATCAACTCCAACCACACTGTTGCAAATCAAATGATCTGAAATGCGTGAAAGTTCCATGATGATGATACGCATGTACTCCACGCGTTTTGGCAACTCTGCTTTGATCAGTTTTTCTACTGTCATGTGCCAGCCCATGTTGTTGATGGGTGAAGAACAGTAGTTCATCCTGTCAGTGATGGTGGTAAATTGATAAAACGGTTTGTGCTCACCGAGTTTTTCAAAAGCACGGTGAATGTATCCGATTGTTTGCTCAGCATCCACGATGATCTCACCATCCATCTTCAACACGTTTTGAAAAATTCCATGCGTGGCTGGATGGGTAGGACCGAGATTAAGCGTTGTGTAAGCAGCCCCTCCCTGTCCCTCCCCTAAGGGGAGGGAATTAATACCTTGATTTTTTTCTGTGCTTACTTCGCTCATACTATATTCTTTAAGCCCTCCCTTTGGGAGGGTTTGGGTGGGCTTACACTTTCACATCTGTATTTCCAATTCGTCCGAACAACGAATCGTTTTTATCTGTTCTTGTTCCGTCTTCAACAGGATATTCTTTTCGCATCGGATGATAATCCATGTCTTCCACATTCAATATTCTCTTCAGGTTCGGATGTCCTTTAAATTTGATTCCGTAAAAATCAAATGCTTCGCGTTCCATCCAGTTTGCTGCAGAGAAGATTGGAATCAACGAATCGTATTGCAAATCATTTGCAGTGGTAAATGCTTTGAAACGTATACGAACATTGTGAACCAAGCTATGAAGCTGGTACATCATACCGAACGGCTGCTCTGAATCCGGAAAATGTAAGCCACACATAGTGGTGAGATATCGAAACTGAAAATTCTCATCGTCATATAAAAACCGAACGATAGAAACGAGCGCCTCTTTCTTAATTACAAAAACAGGGAAATCATACTCCTGAGTTTGAGAAAGAATTTTGTCTCCGAATTTTTCATTCAGTGAATTAGTTATCTCTTCTATTGTAGGTTTATTCATATTATCCTATTTCGAATTGCGGATTTTGAATTGCGTCCCGAATTATCGGGATAATTCGCAATCAACAATCCGAAGTCCGCAATTCTTTCATTCAATTCCATACGTTGCAAGCAACGCTTTATACTCCGGGGAATTTCTTCTTCTCAATGATTCATTTTGTACCAATTGCTGAATAGACATCACACCTTCCAGAACTTGTTCAGGTCGAGGCGGACATCCGGGAATGTAAACATCAACGGGAATAATTTTATCAATGCCTTGCAACACAGAATATGTATCGAAAATTCCTCCGCTTGAAGCGCAGGCTCCCATACTCAGCACCCAGCGCGGCTCAGCCATTTGTTCATACACTTGTCTTAATACAGGTCCCATTTTTTTTGCGATCGTTCCCATTACCATCAGCAAGTCAGCCTGACGAGGAGAGAACGACAAACGTTCCGAACCAAATCGTGCAAGATCATATGTTGAAGCCATTGTTGCCATGAATTCAATTCCACAACATGATGTTGCAAACGGAAGCGGCCACAACGAATTTTTTCTTGCCATCCCAACCACTTTATCAAGTGAGGTTGCAAAAAATCCGGGACCTTCGAATCCTTCGGGAGCCGTAATTATTTTAATATCTGATTTCTGAACTTCGGTCATGATAATTAAAATTGCGGATTGCGGATTTTGAATTGCGGAAAATCCGAAATTTCAAATTCGCAATCCGAACTATTTTTTTATTCCCACTTCAATGCCCCCTTCTTAATGATATAAAAGAAACCAGTAAGCAAGAGCGCCATGAAGATGAGCATTTCAATTAATCCCTGGATGCCAAGCGATTTAAAGTTGACTGCCCACGGATACATAAAGATCACTTCCACGTCAAACAACACAAACAGGATGGCGACCAAAAAGTATTTTACAGAGAACGGAACGCGCGCATTTCCTTGGGATTCAATTCCACATTCGAATGTGTCTAGTTTGATCTTTGACTTTCTTTTCGGACCTAATAAATGTGTTGCTACCATGGTAGTGACTACAAAACCTGCGGCAACGACAAATTGAATAAGGATAGGCAAAAAGTCAGACGGTGTACCCGATGAATTCATACGAAACGGCTTTCAGTTAAATTGAGGCGCAAAGTTAGAGAAAACTATAGAATGAAAAGAAACCTCGTGAACTTACCTTTTCTGAACTTATCAAACATTTCTAAACCATTTACATATGAATTTATTCTTCGAATGGTAATAAAAGGCAAAAAGGGACAGAAAATTTTAACCTTAACTTTTAAAAATGAGGAAGATTAATTAATATTGCTACCCCAATACAATAGCCCGGTATATCGCCATGAAAAAACTAATAGGAATCTTTATTCTTCCGCTGTTGCTTTTTGCTTCAACAGTAATTGCTCAGAAAAAATTAGAACTCAATGCGCAAAACTATGATCAGATGAAAAGAAGTGGCCAGCTTGAGTCGTTTTTAAAAAAATCATTTACCAAAAACAAACTTCCCGTTATCGTTCCGTCAATACAAACAAATTTAAGAACAATACACAACGGGAATACAATTGAGTCTATTCACGCACAATGTAATTGTTCCGTTCCATTAGATCCTTCTTTCCAAGTCGCGCCATTTACAGTACAGAATGGTGGAACTTGTTTTTCAGGTACAGGTCCCCCTAATTATAGAAATGATGACTGCAGTACACTTCCGATTTTATTGCCCTTTAACTTTTGCTTTTATGGTCAATCCTATAATACTGTATTTATAAATAATAATGGAAACATCACTTTTAATCATGAAGTATATGGTTTTTCTTCTGGTGGTTTTCCTGCCGGAGCTGATACAGTAATGATAGCTCCTTTTTGGGCTGATGTAGATACAAGGGGGCCGAACAGTGGACTGGTCTATTATAAAATTACCCCTACTTCAATGATCGTAAAATGGGAATCTGTGGGCTACTACGGTACGCACGATGACAAATTAAATACTTTTCAATTAATCATAACGGATGGCACTGATCCGATTCTTCCAACAGGAAATAATGTTGATTTTTGCTATGGAGACATGGGATGGACAACCGGGGATGCTTCAGGCGGTCACAATGGTTTTGGAGATCCAACCGCTCTTCGTCCAGTTCCGGCTACCGTAGGAGCTAATGCCGGTAATGCTCTTGACTTTATTCAATTTGGTAGATTTTTAGGGCCGGGATACAGCTATGATGGTCCTTTTGGTGGGAATGACAGTGTTGATTTTCTCGACAATCAGAATTTTATTTTTAATACCTGTACTTCTGGCGGGGCAACCAACATCCCTCCGATTCTGCATGGATTCACTGTATGCGATACAATTATCATTTGTGCCTTGGATACTGCATTCAGAGATACGATTCCTATTTCACTGGACTTCCTTGCTCCTGAACAAGGTCAAAATACAACGATCACGGCTTCTTATGTTGGCGGAGGAATTTTCAGCATTCAGAATGTTACCAGTGGATCAGTTGCACACATCGATGCAACTCTTATCTTGACCAATCACGCCATCGGTATTAATACGGTTAGAGTTATTGCTACCGATGACGGAACTCCTGCTGCTACGGATACCCTGAACATTAGCTTCAAGATTGATACTTTTCCACTTGCTCCGCCTGTGATAACCGGACCTAATTATTATTGTGCGGGGAGCGGTGGTGTCACCTTGAATGTTCAACCTGTTTATCAGGATTATTTATGGAGCGATGGAACAACCGGAGTAAACACTCACAATGTTACCACTGGAACATACAATGTTGAAGTGACCAACTTAAACGGTTGCAAAGCGAAGACTCCCGCGTTTCCTGTTTATGTCTTGAATTTAAATCCTGTGATCGGTGGAATTACGGCCATGTGTGGACAAGACAGCGCGCAACTTCAGACAACACAGCCGTTCCTGCATTACGATTGGTTGCAGAATGGAAACCCAACAGGAGATACTACATCAACTCTTACCGTGGGAACAGGAAATTATTCTGTTACTGTTACAGATCCTCCAACCGGATGTTCAGCTACCTCGTCTGTGGTGAATGTTGCGATTCATCCTTATCCTACTGCATCATTTTCTTTCGCTCCTGAGCACGGACTTGCTGGTGTTCCGATTCAGTTTACTGATCATTCTACTGCAGTCAGTGGAAGCATTGTAGGGTGGCATTGGAATTTCGGAGACAGCACCAATTCCGTCAGCTCATCACAAAATCCATCTCACATATACACAACAATTGGAAGCTACCCTGTTACACTCACAGTAACTCAAAGTGATGGTTGCAGCAAGACAATTACGGTGAATTATACCGGTGAGCCGAATGAAATTATCGCTTCCAATATTTTAACTCCGAACAATGACGGAGCAAATGAAACCTTCTATTTCAAGAACCTGGAATATTTCCCGAACAGCAAGTTGGAGATTTTCAACCGATGGGGAAGAAAAGTGTACGAGAGCAACAATTACCAAAATGACTGGAAAGGCGATGACCTTTCTGATGGTGTATATTATTATACGATGAAGATTCCTCAGAAGGATGCTTTGAAAGGTACTGTTACAATCAAAAAGTAAATCGAAAAAATATTTTCCGAAAACCTTCCCGAAACCGGGGAGGTTTTTTTTCATCCGGCAATTACTGATATCCTTCTCCTCTTTCTTTCTTCGATAACCAAACGGAAAGAACAAAGAAGGTTTTTACAACTCTGTACGACAGCCAGCGAAGAAATCGTATGCTGATATTACGTTTCATCCTTAAAAGATCTGCTGTAATTTCTATACATTCTTTTTCAGCAACTTCTTCCAACTGATTATGGAATTGAGTTGCAATCAGTTTGTCATCAATGTCAAGATTCAGTTCGATGTTGCTGTATGTACTCAATGCGTTCACATCATGCGAACCCACGCTTATCCTTTTCTTATCGGCAACAATGCATTTACCATGAACATTCGAAGGCATGTATTCATAAATATGAATCTTGTTTCTCAGAAGCCAGTCGTACAAATACAACATGGCGTTTTTCATCATGCCGACATCCGATCTCTCAGCGACTACTAACTTAATTACAACTCCTCGTTCTGAGGCTCTTCTTAAAAGCCGTCGGACTTTTCTTCCGGGCAAAAAATAACCACCAACTATGATCAGTGATTCTTCAGCATCCTTGATCAATTGGTAATAGCTGATTGCAGCCTGTTTTTTTCCTGACTTCCAATCGTTTTGTCTCACACGAATTTTCACTGTCCTTTCAGACTTGAAAAAATTCTGCTTAGTAACGTTTCTGAGTTTTCCTGACCATCTCCGAAAGCGTATCCTTAGCCAGCTTTGCTTGCAAATGGATTGAAGCTTTTCTGAAACTTCTCCCTGTACGACCACTGCAAAGTCCAGCCAAGCCGGCTTTCCGGCTAAATCGTTGTAATGGTTGCTGATGTTGATTCCGGTTACGACAGAAGTTTCACCGTCTATCACAATTACTTTCCGGTGCAACCGTCTTCCGATGTGAAATTTTCCTTTCCTGAAAAACGGGCCAAACCATCGGAATGATATTCCTTCCTGCTTCAGTTTTTTTGCAAAACTTTCAGACAGGTCATTCGAACCATACGCATCTGCCAACAGAAAAATTTTTACTCCGCGTTGCGCGGCACGAATTAATGCATTTGCAATCTGCTGACCGGTTTCGTCTTCTGTAAAAATGTACGTCTGAAAATGGATTTCAAAAACAGCACTGTCAATAAGTTGCTCAAGTGTGTCAAAAAAAATTCGCCCGCTCCAAATTAATTGTGCAGTGTTGTTAACCAAATATCCGGATCGACTTTTTTTGTTTGATTCCCTGCGGTTCATTAAAAACCTGTTCGTAGTTCAACTCAAAAGTAAGGAAGAAGACGTAGCAAAAACCACCGATAAAAATCAGGCTCTCATTTCCAGCGAACGTGCGATGTATTTTCCAATCACATCAAACTCAAGATTGACAACATCGCCCGTTTTAAGTGAATGAAAATTTGTATGTTCAAATGTATAAGGAATGATGGCGACAGAAAAATAATTTTTCCCTGATTCAACAATTGTGAGGCTTACACCATTTACACACACAGATCCTTTTTCTACTGTGATGTTTGAGGACGAAGAGTTGTATTCAAAAGTAAATAGCCAGCTTCCGTCTTTATCGTCAATCCGTGTGCACGTTGCTGTCTCATCCACATGCCCTTGTACAATGTGGCCATCCAAACGCTCGCCCAGTTTCATGCTGCGTTCGAGGTTCAGTTCATTTCCGATTTTCTGTTTCCCTAAATTGGTTTTTATAATCGTTTCTTCAACAGCAATCACTTCGTATTCATTTCCTTTTATTTCCACCACGGTCAAACACGCTCCATTGTGACTGATGCTCTGATCAATTTTCAATTCCTGCGTGAACGAAGATTTTATTCTCATCCTCAGGTTTGAAGATTCCTGCTGAACGTGCGTGATGATTCCCGTTGCTTCTATGATTCCTGTAAACACGTGTTTGCGTTGCTGATCCTTTAAAATATTAAAAATGTTGTTGAAAAATTATTGGTTCCTCAGGAGTTGAACATGACCGTGCAATTCCTGTGTCTCCGTTCCGTTCAATCTATAAAAGTTTACCTTACATACATAGTAATAAACTCCGTCGGGACAATCGTTTCCACTGTCTTTGTTTTTTCCGTCCCAAAGAATATCCTTATCCGTTGTTTCAAAAACAAGATTTCCCCAGCGATTAAAAATTTTCATCACCACATCTTTTACATTCTTATACGGAGGACAATTTTTCTTTTGGAGATCCTCGGATGTCGTTTGATCACATGGATGGAATAGATCATTCAATCCGTCTCCGTTGGGAGAAAATATAGATGGCAGAACATATTGGCGACAGGTATCAACACATACAGGAACAGCATCCGTGGATTCATTTCCGACTGAGTCAACTGCAGTTACACGGTAACATCCGGCAAGCGAACTTAAATTCGCATGAATGAATGACGTTGTGTTTGCATTATTAATAGTAGCAATGAGGACGTAGTCACTCGCAGCCGCCGAGAAAAAATAAATATTGTAATGATCAACATCGTCTGCACAAGTTGGATCCGGATTATTCCACGACAATCCGTTTTGCTCATCCACGCAATCTGTAACCACATTTAAATTTGGTGCACACGGTGAGACATTGTCAAACGGACTTGCACATTGTTGCTGAGAAAGATTAATAATCGGAGAAACAAAACCTGATGAAGAATAATCTCCGCGGCTTCTGACATAATAACAATATTGAACACCGTTAATCAAACCTGTATCAGAATAAGATTTAACTGAAGTGGTTGCAATCGAATCCCACACAGATGTAGCTGTATTAAACCGGAATACATCATATTGTGCATTCGTCCATGGAACAAGCTCTGTCCATGCTAAATTTAGTTTGTTGTCAGTAGGTGCAATGCTTAGATAGATTGAAGATGCTTTGTGCGAGTTACCTTTTAATGTCGGTGTTCCTGAATTGTTGTAGTACAGTTCAACCAAATATGAATACGGGTTTGCAACTGAATTTAAATTCTCATCATAATAAATCGTGTCATCAAGGCTTGGGAACGAAGCGATGAAAGTCAGATTGGCTCCCGTAAATCCTATTGAATGATACAACCTATATTCATATGGAGGCGGATATTGAATCATATCCAATTCCGTGGGCTTACTCCATGCCACGTACATCGCTCCAATGGAAGCATCTGTTGTATCAACACTTGCATTGGTGATCACAGGCAAATCTTTTTTCAGTTTCGAACACACTTGTGGTGATGCGCAACTTTCAGCTCCATCCGGATAGAGTGCAACAATGAGGTAACAATATTCATTTCCTGTCACCAATCCGTTTCCTTGATCATTGTCGGAATACGAAGTGTTGTTTAATCCCGATACCGTATCAATCAATTGAAATCCTGTGCTGGACGGAACTCCTGTTTGGCAAGGGCATTCAATCGTTCCGGTAAACACACCGGTTCTCCGGTAGATTGCATAACCAATTGCATTGCTGCAGGCACTTGCATCCCACGATAGAATGATTGCATTACCAAGCGGATTAGCAACAGGATTTGTTGGCGCAGGTCCGATGACATAAATATTCAATCCCTTCAAATCTGCCAACTGCACCTGGCTGTTGTTATCTTTTGCTTTGAACTGTACATGATACGGCTGCCGGCGAACGTGATGACATTTGGTTTTCCAATCAAAGTGTCCGGTCACTGTAACAGCGAGTGAGGATGGAGGAGTAAAAACAGCCGGATCGGAAATAGCATACGCTCCGCCCGTGGATGTCAGTTCAACCAGATCACCATCGGGATCGGTTGCATGCACGTCAAAAGAAAGTGTGTCTCCGGCAATCACACAAGTATCAGACAGCGGAGTGATGACGGGTGGATTGTTGCTGCACGTTCCGATTACAATCTGCATGTCACGCTCGATCGTACTGATCATCGATCCGTTACGCCATGAAATTACAAGGATGGCAATGTTGTATTCTCCGGTAGCAAGTGGTGAATCCCAGATCAAATCTCCAGTCACTGCATTTAATGTAAGTGAATTGGATGACGGTGGAAGAAAATATCCCGGAATCGCCAATCCACCATGACCAAGACAATTCGTCAATGCATACGAAATACTGTCACCATCGGGATCATACGCATTCGGATTGTGAACAAACGGAACACCCGTACAGCCTCGATCAATTGGTGGCTGCAAAAGCACGGGAGAATTATCACAATTTCCGTTGAACGGATTGGCAACAAGAACAGTGGAAAGATAAAACGGAATATTTACAGAGCCCGGAATGTTTACCACATCTGCATTCCGGTTAGGATCTTCCATGGAAATTGTAAATGTTCCGGGACCGAGATAGGTATGCGTGTTGATGTATGTATTTACGCGTATGTCCTGCCCGGGGAGATCTACAAAATTGAAACGGGAAAACGAAGACCTAGTACCATCACCCCAATAAACTGAATCAAGAACGGGGCGGTCAGCTTGCCCGCTGATGCCTGAAGTTTTTGTGTACGTGGTAATCGTGACCCGGTATTGCAATGGACCGATGCACTGGTATGTAATTTCGCCTGCACGATTGTGCGTTGCATGAACTGCAGAAGTGAAAAGCAGGAAACAACTTGTAAAAAGGAAAAAAACTTTTTTCATTGCTTGGCTGATCCTGCAGGATGATACTTTTTGTTGTTAATAATTTATTACCTGTTGTTCCATGACTTCAGGCATCACACGATATTCGTATTGCTGGTTCCTGAGCTGAGGCTCAAAACCCGCTTCCTGTATGGCTTGCTGAATGCCAGTAGATGTAAAACGATACGGAGCACCTGCTGCTGACACCACATTTTCTTCAATCATGATGGAGCCGAAATCGTTTGCACCTGCATGAAGACAAACCTGCGCTACATCTTTGCCGACTGTCAGCCACGATGCCTGGATGTTTTTAATATTCGGAAGCATAATCCTGCTGAGTGCAATCATGCGAATGTATTCTTCTCCCGTAGTTTTATTATGAACTCCTTTGATCCGTGCAAGCATGGTGTCAACATCCTGGAAAGTCCATGGAATAAATGCAATAAATCCTTTTGCATCGGCAGGCTTTTCATTTTGAACATCACGCAGCCAAACCAAATGTTGAAACCGTTCTTCCAGCGTTTCAACATGACCGAACATCATGGTGGCAGAAGTAGTTAAATGCAACTGATGAGCGGCACGCATCACATCGAGCCATTCTCTTCCGGAACATTTTCCTTTCGAAATCATTCTTCGCACACGGTCGCTGAGAATTTCAGCCCCTGCTCCTGGCAATGAATCCATACCGGCATCTTTCAATGCTTTCAATACTTCAGTATGTGTTGATTGTTCCAGTTTAGTAATGTGCGCTACTTCCGGCGGCCCGAGTGCATGCAATTTTAATTCAGGATAGATTTTTTTCAGTTCCCTGAAAAGATTGGTGTAGTAACTCAATCCAAGATCGGGGTGATGACCGCCTTGCAACAGCAACTGTTCTCCACCGAAACGAAATGTTTCATCGATCTTTTGTTTGTACTGATCAATCGTAGTGATGTACGATTCCGTGTGTCCGGGAATTCTGTAGAAATTACAGAACTTGCAATTTGCAATGCACACGTTGGTGGTATTCACATTCCTGTCAATGATCCAGGTCACTTTATTATCAGGATGAAACACTTTACGCATTTCATTGGCAACATACATCAATTCAACCGCGGGAGTATTCTCAAAAAGGAATTGTCCTTCTTCAACATTGAGGAATTCGAATTGCAGTGCGCGCTTTAAAAGTTGGTCAGAGTTCATACTTGAAAGAAACAGAAATTAAGCTTCATTAACTTAGAAAGAACTCTACTGTTACAAGCTTTTTCGCGGGTTAACTTATTCCTTGATATTTTTTAATTAATTTCCGCTCCTCAAAATTACGATTTAAAATGAACACTACAATTAAGCTTTGCTCATCCTATAGTCAGAACGACTCTTTGTTGCTTGTTATTGAATCAAACAGGGAAATCCCAAAAACTCTTTTTTCAAAAGAGGAACAACAATACATTGAAACGGAATTAAAAGATGACAGGAAAACACTGGTCATCAATCAATACAAGCGGATGATTGCGATTCAAGTGCTGGATTCGCGGAAGAACAACGATGCCTTTCTTGAAAAGTGCCGTATAGCGGGAGATCGCATGCTGGCTGTTTTTAACAAACACAAAACGAAAGAGGTGATCATCGTTAATCTGTCAAAACAGGACGATGCAGCACTTGCTTTAGCCGAAGGCATGGCTCTTGGCAATTACCAGTTTTTAAAATACCGGAAAGAAAAAGAAAAGGAAAAATCTTCGTTGAAGACTATTTTGATTCTCGACAAAAACATAAAACAACATCAGGTTGATTTATTGCAGATAATTGTTGACGCTACCTGCAAAGCGCGTGACCTCGTAAATGAACCGAACTCACATCAGTCAGCTACTAAACTTGCAGAAGAATTTGTAAAACTTGGAAGAGAGTCCGGATTCAAAACGGAAGTCTTGAAAAAGTCCAGAATAAAATCAATGAAGATGGGCGGACTGCTCGCAGTAAATCTCGGCAGCATCGAGCCGCCAACATTTACCATTATGGAATGGAAACCACGCAATGCAAAAAACAAACAACCGTATGTGTTGATTGGCAAAGGAGTGGTGTATGATACAGGAGGATTGAGTCTGAAGCCAACACCAAACTCCATGGATTATATGAAAAGTGATATGGCAGGAGCCGCTGCTGTTGCATGTGCGATGTATGCAATTGCAAAAGCCAAACTGCCCCTTCATGTTGTTGCATTAGTTCCTGCAACAGATAACCGTCCTTCCGGAAATGCATACACTTCAGGTGATGTCATCACCATGATGAGCGGACACACCGTTGAAGTGCTGAACACGGATGCAGAAGGAAGAATGATTCTTGCCGATGCATTACACTATGCAAAAAAATACAAACCAACCTTGGTGATGGATTTTGCAACACTTACAGGAGCTGCTGCCGCTGCTGTCGGACCATACGGAATTGTATGCATGGGAAGCGCTGATGAAAAAACAAAAAGCAAACTGAAAGAATCAGGAAATAAAGTTCACGAGCGGCTTGCAGAATTTCCATTCTGGGATGAATACGATGACCTTTTGAAATCAGACATTGCTGACATGAAAAATATCGGGGGACCTATCGGAGGAGCTATTACAGCAGGGAAATTTTTACAACGCTATGTGAATTATCCGTGGATGCATTTTGATATTGCAGGACCTTCCTTCCTTCACGCTCCGAGCAGCTACCGCGGAAAAAACGGAAGTGGTGTAGGAGTACGGTTTCTTTTTGACTTTTTTGAGAAAGCGTAAAGACAGGGAAAGGAAAAATTATTTGGAAGTACTCCCCTGTTTGTCGTTCACGAAAATATTTCTCAGCACTCTTTCTTTGAGAACATCAGGATCGAAAGGCTTCATCATGTAGTCGTTCATTCCGGCTTCGAAACAATCCTCCACTCTTTCTTTTGTAACACTTGCAGTCATGGCGCATATCCGGAGGTTCTTCCGGAAATTGTCAGAACTTCTGCGAATGGCTCTTGACACTTCGAATCCGTCAATGTCAGGCAACTGAATATCCATGAAAACAAGATCGTACTTATTTGAAGTAGCTTTTTCAATGGCAACTTTTCCATTTTCAGCAACATCCACTTCCAACTCCGGAAATAAATCATGCAACGTATCTACGGCAACCATTTGATTAAACTCATTGTCTTCCACAAGTAGAACCTTTTTCCCTTTTAAATCAGGCGTAGGGGCTGAACTATCATCCCGAATTTCTTCCGGCACAGAAGTCACTTTATACGAAATGGTAAAATAAAATTCAGAACCTTCTCCAACCTTGCTTTTCACTTTCAACTCTGAACCGTGCATTTCAACCAACTGCTTTGAAATGGTTAATCCCAAACCACTGCCACCGAATTTTCTTGTTGTATCTGCTGATGCCTGTCCGAAACTTTCAAAGATCGCATCGAACTTCTCTGGGGGAATACCAATTCCTGAGTCCTTCACACTGAAAGTAACGTCTGTTTTTTCGTTTGAATTTTTTCCAGCAGTCACTGAAATAATCACGCCTCCTTTTTCTGTAAACTTGATGGCGTTGCCGGCAAGATTCATCATCACCTGCATGAAACGATTTTCATCTCCGATGACATATTCCGGTACTCCTTCGTCAATCACTTTTTTCAGGTAAATTTCCTTTTCCTCCGCGTTCAGACTAAGAATCGTATAAATATTATTCACCGTTTCAGGTAAAGAGAACGGTAACGATTCGAGTTCCATTTTTCCCGCTTCAATCTTGGCGAGGTCAAGAATCTCGTTGATGATGACAAGTAAACTTGCACCGCTTTTTTTAATGACCTGCAAATATTTTTCATTCAGGATATTCGCGGGGGACTTAATAAGAAGATTAGTCAATCCGACAATGGCATTCATCGGAGTTCGTATTTCATGGCTCATGTTTGCCAAAAACTGTTCACGGAATTTCTGTGTGTGAATGAGGTTATCACGAGTAGTTGAGAGTTCTGCATTGGTAGCCCGAAGTTCTTCCAGCGTTTCATTCAACTCCTTTGTTCTTACTATAACCTGTTGTCTTAATTTTTCTTCCCGGGCATGTGCTTCTGCAAGTGCAACTTCATTTGAATTTCTTAATCGCTGAAAATTGATCTTAAAAATATTCGACATCAGCGTGGGATATTTCACAGTAAGCGCGTGAAAAATATCTTTCTTGATTTCAATCGTTGTCAGATCCGAACTAACAACAATCGTTGCTGTTGCAGTTTCATTGTCGAGAAAGCTTTCACCCATCACAGCCCAATCTTCCAGCTCAGCAAGCAGAATATCTTCGTTGTAAATACCAACTTTTCCTTTTCGAATAATAAAAAAAGCTTCGGGTACGCTACCCTTCCGGATCAAAACATCGCCTGCAGAATAATTCTTTGCCGTTGACCTGGAAAGAATTTCTTCAATAACCGCTACATCAAGATCGCGGAACAAACTGCATTTGATTAAATCTGAATCCAACGGCACCATTTTTTTCGGACTATTTTAATTTGTTGATTATTCCCCAAACATATCAAATTAGAAGCAGGAGAAAAAATACATCCTGATTTTTTTTCGATTGTCAAACTTGCCTGATGTGGCTCACAACCTGGCCCGGCATTCAACATGCAAAAGGGATCGCCCGAAAGTGATAATGAGAAATGTGAAAATCTTTAATTGAAATAGAAAAATCGGATTGTGTATTCGGGGTTTGTAAAAGTCTGAAATAAATTTAATTCCAATTTCCCGAGGTAATTTTTACTTCTGTTCTCCTGTTCATCTGGTGCTGTTCTTCCGTGCACGGAACTACATGTTTCCCTTCGCATTCGCATTTGTTAACGGGCTTTGATTCTCCGTAACCTGTTCCATGCAATCGATTGTTTTTAATGCCATGCTGAACCAGGTAAGTAACCACAGCATCAGCGCGGTTTTGAGAAAGCTTCATGTTGTAATCGTTCGTATTCCTGCAATCAGTATGCGAACTCAACTCAATTTTAATCGCGGGATATCTTTTCAATAAATCAACCAGCTTATCAAGCTCCGTGGCCGCATCAGGGCGGATATTATATTTATCTAAATCATAATAAATATTCTTCATGACAAATTTATCACTCAGGCAAAACAGGTTGATATTGATTTTCATCGCTGCAGTCTTTGTAATACCTGTTGTGTTTGTATCCAGCACCTTTGATTCACAGTAATCAGTTCCTGCAATAATTCTGTAGCGTGTAGCCGGAAGCAGGTTTGTAAAAGAAAAACGTCCTTCCGCATCCGTCTTTTTCAGCACCGTATCGTTGTTCATCAAATTGATAAAAACCAGGTTTGCTTCAGGAGACGGCTTGCCGGTAGCATCGTTCATTGCCTGGCCTTCAATCGAAATCAACACGTTCGTTTTAGCAAGAGCGAGGACGATCAATGCGGAATCCTTTACTGTTGTATAATTTGCATCTGAGAGATCTAACGAATCGCTTTCATAACTTTCATGATCCGCTATAATTTTGTACTTCTTGTCGGGAATGACGGACATCACAACACGTCCGGTTTTATCGGTTCGTTTTTCTTCAACAACATTGCCATCCTGCACAATTTTCACTGTCGATTCGACAAGTGGTTCATTTGTCTTTTTATCAACCACGAGCGTTACTACGCTGATTACATTTTTACAAAAGCTGAAAATGTTATCATTCATTCCCTGGTGAACACGGTTTGAGCTGAAGTAACCACTCTGTGTTTTTAAATCCATGACGAAGGAAAAATCATCATCCGGACTGTTGAAGGGAGCGTGAAGACGTTGCTGTACTGCATATTTTCCGTTTGACAATGTGGTTGAAAAAATATCAAGACCTCCTTTGCCCGGCAATCCGTTGGATGAAAAATAAAGTGTACCGTCATCAGTAACGGTGGGAAAAACTTCATTACCCTGAGTGTTAATCATTGGCCCGAGATTCTGTGGCTTGCTCCAGCTACTGCCTTCTTTTGTACAAACCCATAAATCCATTCCGCCAAGAGTTCCGGGCATGTCTGAAGAAAAATAAAATTTAGTTCCATCAGCACTCAATGCAGGGTGTCCGCAAGAATATTTATCATTGTTGTACGCAAAAGAAACAGGATCACTCCAGTGTCCGTTCTGATAAAGCGAGCTGAAAATTTTAATCTTTACAATGCTTTCTTTGTTAGCATGAACTTTTCCTTCTTCAATGTTATTCCGGGTGAAATACATTTCATCTCCGTTCTTATTAAAACAAACCGGCCCATTGTTGTATTTCGTTTGAACGGAAGAAGCAAAAAGTTCGGGCTCTGAAAAACCGGTTGCTTTTCCTTTGGCAAAATAGAGTGACGTGTACCGGACACCTGTCCAGTAATCTTTCCGGTCGCTCCAGGCATCCTTCAATCGTGATGATGAAAAAACAATTCCTTCTTTATAGACAGCTGCCCCGAAATCACCATCTGAAGAATTGATGTTTATCGCTTGTGCTATAAATGTTCTGTCATCGTCAGAAGATTTTTCTCTGTCTTTGACAGCAGCAAGGAATTCTTCGCCACGTTTATCTCCCGGAACTTCCTTGTGGTATGCATCAAACCATTTTTCCGCTTCGGCACATTTTTCATTGGTCAACAGCGCCTGCGCATAATAGAATTTATAGATGCTTTCTGTCCCCGGAATGACAACCACTTTAGCATAACATTGTTCCGCTTTATCTACCTGGTTCGTGAGTCGATAACAATTGCCGAGGTTCTCGAGCGCTTCCTTATTCGTGCTGTCATGTTCTAAAAATTTTTCATAGACAGGAATCGCCTTCGAAAATTCATAGCTCTCGAAGCGCTTGTCAGCTTTTCCCGGCGACTGTCCGAATGAATCAAGAACAATTCCGTTTAAAAGAAAAAATGAAAATATTGAGAGAAAGATTTTGTTATTCATGTTCAGAATTTTACCATCAACTTAATGCACATATCAGAAGTAACGCGTTGAGATAATTTTGTTTTTATTGGAAGCAAAATCATAACTCAGGGTAAACTCGTGCGTGCCTGAATTAAATTTCTGTAAGTCGGTGAGTGTATAATCGTATGAATACCCGATGCGAAGCTGTTTAGAAAGCTGCAGACCTATGATGCCCGCAACAGCATCACCGGTGCGGTACGCTGCTCCCAGCCAAAGAAAATCGTGTATCAAAAAATTAATGTCTGCATCCAGCTCTACCGGTGCATGCTGAACAATTTTAACCATGACGGAAGGTTTGAATTTCAGTCCTTCACTCAAATCAAATACATATCCTGTCGCAAGGTAATAATGCCACCGCTGAAGATTACCGAAATTCCGTGCAACTTCATCAGGGTTTGACGGATCAATTTTATTTTCAAGCAATCGTGGAATAGAAAGTCCTGCATAAAAACGTTCCTTGTAATAATACATTCCGAATCCGAAATTGGGGAGAAAATATTTTTTTACGTCCGATGAAAATTG
>JAYTXY010000003.1:0-26576 GCA_043742705.1 Bacteroidota bacterium | reverse complement strand
AGCCCACGATTTAAATCGTGGGCTATGAATGAAATTTGTTCCAAGAAATCGTTTCAACGATTTCATTTCGATCAGGGAAAATAAAAAAATCCTGCCTGATGACGAACACCAGGCAGAATTTCAGATTCCTTTTGGGACATTTAACTTAATCCCACTTCTCTACTTCTTTTTGCTTGGTCATGTAACTCACCCAAATGAAAAAAGCAATGAAGCCAATCACGATAAGCAGTTTATTAAACCAGGGACTCATCCAGTTCATGACTGAAAATATTGCCTGAAAACAATCTGCGATGAAATTCCAGAATCCGTCCATAATTTTTTTAGTTTAGTGCTGCAAAAATAGAAATTCTATTTAATCGGTAAAAAATTATTTTATCTACTTTTATCACCCATGATCCGTTTTTTCAAATCGCCACAACCAGCATCTTTGTTTGTAATTCCCGTTGTGGTACTTATTCTCTGGATACAGGCTATGTTCAGCCACTCCTTTGCCGCGGCTGAAGGCGGAACACCATTGTTTCAGTGGTTTGAACGATATTTTATCATTCTTCCCGGCTTCATCCAGGTTCTTATTGCAGTTGCCCTTGTTTCGCTGGAAGCAATTTATTTGAACACTCTTTTGAACCGGCACGAGGCATTTGACAAGAACTCTTATTTGCCGGCATTGATGTACGCTTTGCTGATGTCGCTTGCTGCACCATTTTTACAATTCCATGCGCTCATTTTGGTCAACCTTTTCCTGCTTCGCGCGCTGGACAAAACATTTGCCTTGTTTAAAAATGAGTCTCCTGTTTCTATTTTGTTCGACAGTTGCTTTCTGATCTCTATTGCTTCACTGATTTATTTCCCTGCCTCTACGTTATTCATTCTCTTTCTTATTTCCCTCGCCATCCTCCGGTCGTTCAATTTTCGGGAATGGATTATTTCACTGATCGGATTTTTTCTTCCTTACTTTTTCATGAGTGTTTATTTTTTCTGGACGGATCAATTGTTTGCCGGATGGAAAAATGTATTCGGTTACCTTACTCCTGCTCATCCGAAAGCAACATTCTCCATCGACAAACCTTTGCTGGTGTTATTTATCTTTCTCGGAGTTCTTTTCCTTTTGTCAATGAACAGGTTGAGACAAAATTTTTACAAGAACATTGTCCGAACGAGAAGTTACCAGCAGATTTTGATTTTATTTTTTATCCTGGCCGGGCTGTCAACTTTTTTATTGAAGACAATTCCGTTGTATCACTTCACGATACTAGCCATTCCATTGTCTGCTTTTTTCGGATACTATTTTCTTTCAGCACGAAGAAGACCGTGGCTTTCAGAATTAATTTTATGGCTGATGATCGGATTGATTGTCTGGAATCACCTGTAGTCAGAGCTTTCTTTTCTTCAGCCACTCATCTTCCATCTTCCTCATAATTGCCTGATCTTTTTTCGTTTTGTCTGTGAAACCAAGAAGGTGAATCACTCCATGAATCATCACTCGATGTAATTCATCCTGAAAGGAGACTTGAAAAATTTCAGCATTTGAAATCACGCTGTCAATTGAAATAAAAATGTCTGCAGAAATTGTTTTCTTTTCAGAAGACGTATCGAACGTGATGATGTCTGTAAAGAAATTGTGTTTCAGAAACTGGTTGTTCAGCTGAAGAAGGTATGGATCACTGCAAAAAATATAATTGATTTCATTCAGCTGAAATTTATTTTGGACAACAGCCTTTGTAATCCACTTGCGCAAAGCTTGCTGATGCTGCAACCGAAAACGAATGTCTTCCTTGAAAAAGTGAATCTTGTTCATGCTTCAAAAATAACCTAAAGTATAGAAAGCAAAAAAGGGAGATTAACTCTCCCTTTCCTGTCTAGCCAAAAAATGTTTTTTAATTACTCATCAACTTAAAATTCAGTTCAACCACGCGACCGTTGTCAGAAAAAATCAACTGATCGGTAAGGTGTTTCATCAGGAAAATTCCGCGACCACATTCTTTTTCAAGATTTTCGGGAGCTGTTGGATCAGGAAGATTATAAAAATCAAATCCCGGTCCCTGATCGGTGATGGTAAACGTGAGTTGGTTATGATTGTGTTGGTAACTGACGCTCACTTTTTTAGCCGGATCCGCTTTGTTGCCATGGTAAATGGCATTGGTCACAGCTTCAGTAATGGCGACAAGCATGTTACCAAACATGTCTTCAGTCACATTGTATTTATTTCTAACCTCATCAATCATGTTTTCCACGATTCCGAGGCTTTCGGGTTGCGAGTTTAATTCCAAAGTTTTCTGTTCTCCTTCAACGTACATAATTATTTTTCAATCGTTTGAAAGTAATCGTTGACTTTCTTTTTGTAGTAAGAATTTAAAGTGGGGGGAACTGTTCGTAGCAGTTCCATTTCCTTTAACTTTAATCTTTTATACTCTTCAAATTCCGAAGGGTTACGATGCACGTTGTTTTTTGCTTCTTCACTCTTACGCTGGTCATCCTGATCACGTTCGCGCTCCGCTTTCTCGCTCTCCAAGAGGCGTGTAAGAATATCCTGCTGGCGTTTTAAAGTTTGCTCGGAAATCATTCTGTTCACAATATCGTTCTCAGTTTCCTCCATCTTTTTCGCAACACTTTGCAAGTCTCCGAGGGTCTGTTTTCCATCTTTATTTTCCTGCATGTTCATCTTGTTCAACTCGTTGCGGATATATTCCTGCTGTGCTGCCATCTTTGCCAGTTGCTCACTCATTCCCGGTTGTCCCTGCCCTTGTTTTCCCGGGTTACTGCCCGGCTTCATGCTCTCCATCATCTTCTTCATATTTTTATTCAACTCTTCCTGCATCCTTCTCAATTCAGAAGCCGACTTTCCCTTTCCCGGTTTTTTACCCGGCTTACTTCCGGGCTTTTTACATTCCGCTTGACTTTCCGACTGTTGTTTCTGCATCTGGCTTAAGGCTTCACTCAGTAAAAGAGCAAGATCATTTATTGAAGTCATTACAAATTGCTGACGGCTTCGCGCTTGTGGAACAAGACGATCTTCAAGATTCTCAAGGGAAGCATCCATGTTCTGATTCACCTCCGCTATTTCCTTGTTTACTTTCGACTTAATCTGGATGACGCGCTTGCTCAATGCAAACAACGAATCCTCAATCATCTTTGCATCGTCTTTTAGTTTCCGCTGCTGCTGACCAATCTTCAGGTATTGAGGATTGTTGATATCCATGGTTCTCAAATCCTGCATCAGTTTTTCCTGGTCGAAGGAGAGGTGAAGAAGGTTTTCAAGAAGTGCTCGCAGCGAAGCCATGTCCTCTTCGTTTTGTTCTTCATCCATTTTCTCTTTCATTTTATCCATCTTGGCAGCAAGCTTTTGCATTTTCTGAGAAGCATTTTTCTGAGACTTCGAAGCTTTACTGTTCTTTCCCTGGCTCAGTTGCTCTTCGCTGTTCTCCATGTCATTTTTAATGTCCTTCTGATCTTCTTCTGTCTTTTCCATTTCATTAGGTTTCTCTAATGCTTCATTCTTTTTTTCAAGATCGTTCATGTCCTTTTTGAACGCATCAAAATCTTTATTAAGTTCGTTCTGTTTATCTTTTAAATCTTTGCTGTCTGCATTTTTATCATCTGTTTTGTTTGCAAGATCGTCCTGCTTTTTTGCAAGGTCTTTCAGCTTGTCAATATCTTCATCCAGTTTCTGCTGAAACTCCATTTGCTTGAAAAGCTCCAGTGCTCGCTCAAGTTCTTTCTGCATGTCTTTGTTGTCGAACTTCATTTGGCTGAGTTGCTCCTGCAGTTTCGACTTGTCCATTTGATCCATCATCTTCTTAAGATCATCCATCATCTTCTTCATTTCAGGAGTCATCAGTTTATCCATGAGAGCCTCCAACTGCATTTGTTTGTCGATCATGTCTTTGTCGACAGGCTTGTATTCCGATTTCTGTTCGTTGTTCTGCTGATTTTTATTTTTGATGTCTTCCAGTTTTTTCTCCAATTCTTTCTCACGACTCAGAAGATCTTCCGTTTTCTTTTTGTCTTCCCAGTTCATTTCCTTTTTGTCCAAAAGTTTTTTGCTGAGGTCGCTTACATCTTTCTGAAGTTGCTTTGCGGCTGCAATACTTTCTTTCAAATCAGTTTTAATGTTGTCGTTGTTCTTCGAAGTATTTTCTGCAATCTCTTTCAGTGTTGGCGCTTTGAAAAGCTGCGTTTGCGAACGTGTTGATTTTCCTCCGCTCAGTCCGTCATTATCCGTCACTTCAAAATAATATTCAATCTCATCTCCTGCAGAAATATTGATCGTTGAAACATCCCAGTAGTGGAAGAACTGATCCTGTGTACTGTTCTTGCTGATGTTGATGTTCTCTGCAAATTGTTTTCCCTTGTTACTCGGAAGACTGTCATTCGACTTCAGGTAATGATAGTTGAAAGTGAGTTTTGTAAATCCGTAATCATCTTTGATGATGCCTTTGAAATAAGTTCTCTTTGTTGAAAGAGAATCCTTCTGTGCCTCCACTGTAATCGAAGGATATAAATCAGGAATGACGGAAATAGAATAACGAATCGAATCTTTGCTGTTGAGAAAACGATTGGAAGTACTCACGGAATAAGAATCATTCCTCATGAAACGTTTGCTGAATGCAAAACTGTTATCATCTGTTTTATTCAGAGCCACCAATGAATCACGGAAGTTTAACCGTAGTGCATCTGTATTTTGAGTGTTGAATTTCCAATTCACTTTTGTTCCTGCAGGAATTACAAGATCTCCGGTGTTCTCAATTTTCTCACGAGGTTTTCCTAAGTACGCAGGATATTCCAGACCAATTTCAAAATTCATCAACACGGGATTTGGCAACGCTTCCAGTGTATATTCTTTGGAAGCAAATCCGTCAGCAACTAATTTGAAAGAAATATTCTTCTGAACATTTTTAAACATGTAATGAAAACTGACCTTGTTTTCTTTGTCGAGTTTAAATTGATTGTTGTCAATGTCCACATAAGCTTCGAGCGGAACTTCATTTCCTGCCACTTTCACATCCAACTGGAAGTCCTGCTGCTGAACGGTTTTCAAATTTTTGTTGAGTACTTCAAAAATAAACGGAGCCGGTTTCTCGAAATACGTTCCGTGTTCCATCAACCGTTTCGTGCTGTCCTTGATTAAACTTGGTGCGGTAAAAAAGAGAACAACCAAAATCAGAAATGGAATGAACGCATAACGCAAATATTTTTTATTCTCTCCGAGATTAATCGCGGAAGCAAACGGAACAGGTTTTAATTCGCCCGCTTTTTGATTGATACTTGCCGTGAGAAGTTCGAAGCTGTAAGTTGAAAGTTGGCTTCCGCCATCTTGATTCTTGACTCTTGAGTCTTGACTCTGTTTCTGAAGTTGCAGAACATTCAAGAGTTTGTCTTTCACTTCTCCAAAATGATCACCAATAATTTTCGCAGCTTGTTCATGGGAAATAATTTTTCCGATACGATAAAGATGAACAAGCGGAACGACAATAAAATTTCCGAGAATGAAAATATTTCCAAGAACGAATGCGTAAAACAAAGTTGTTCTTAATCCTGTGTTGAAGTGACCAACTGACTCAAGCGAGGTCACCACCAAATAAAATGCAAGCGATAACGTGAACGAATAAATAGCGCCACGAATCAGTTTGTTCTTATAATACTTTCGGATAAAAGCATCGAGTTTTTCGATGAGCAGTTGATAGTTGTCTTGCACTTTAGATTACACGGATTAAGAGTGATTTCACCGATTAAGATGATTAGATTGATTTTCTGAAATGATTTCTTTGATTGAAGGGATTACACCGATGCGTTTTACTTTGCGAGATGGATTGGGTTACAACTTAGTCTCACGTCCAATGCAGCTTTCAGAAACAAAGGTACTAAATGAACGTCTGGAGAGTCAATTTATTATGTTATGAAAAGCTTAATAGAGAAGATAGATTACACCGATTTGTAATCATCCCATCCTATAGCGTCCGAAGACACCCAAAGGAAGTTTGCAACCACTTTTTGCTTGTAGATAAAGTTCTCCGGTGTTCAGTTCGGGAGTTCCCGACAATAAATTTTCAATGATGAGAGATGAAAAGCCAAGTGAGTAAGTGTTAAGAATAAGAAAATGCTCGCGTTCATCCAATAACATCATTACGTGTTTCATCATGTCGTTGATGTTGTCTTCCAGCTTCCACTTTTCTCCGTTTGCCCCGTTACCGTAAGCAGGAGGATCAAGAATAATTCCCTGGTATTTTTTACCGCGCTTCACTTCACGTTTCACAAAAGTCAGTGCATCTTCCACTACCCAACGAATATCTTTCAATCCCGAAAGTTCCATGTTTTCTTTCGACCAGGTCACAACTTGTTTAATTGAATCAAGATGTGTGATGTCGGCTCCTGCCGCTTTTGCTGCCAGCGATGCTCCGCCCGTGTAGGCAAAAAGATTTAACACTTTAGGCTGTTCTGTCTTTAACAAATGAACACTCTCCGCAATATAATCCCAATTCACCGCTTGCTCCGGGAAAATACCAACGTGTTTGAAAGCAGTTAACGCAAGACGGAATTTCAAAGCTGGATATGCGATGTGCGATGTGCGATGTGCTACATTTTTGTCAATTGTCGACTGTCGGCTGTCGACCGTGGACTGTGGACTTTGTAAAGCATACTCAACATTCCACCGATCAGGCACATCTTTTAGTTTCTTCCATATTCCGCTTGAACTGGATTTCGAAACAAACTTTACATGCGCCATCTTTTCCCATTCTCTTTCTGAAAGTTTTGCATCCCACACGGCTTGTGGTTCCGGACGGATAAGAATGTACTTGCCGAAACGTTCAAGCTTTTCGAAGTTGCCGCAGTCTATTAATTCGTAGTCAGGAAAATTGGTTGGCGTGAGCAATTGCATGCAGCGAAAGTACTAATTTGATAATTCGCTGTTCCGATGCATCGGAATGAGAATTTGATAATGAAAATCGCAATTCAAATCGCTTCGAAAGTTATTTCTCCGTCATTCAGGAGGAATCTATTTATGAACTAGCTTCTGGCATCTATTAAAAGAGCCGCAATACTCCATTCTATTCTCTTCGAGTTTTAATTTCCAATTATTCAGACAATCTTTAAAATAGATTCCTCCTGAAGGACTAGTTAACTGACAGCGAAACCCATTATCAAGACGCTTTCCTCAAGGAAAAATCTTTCGTGCTTTCCATCAATGCTTTTACATTTTGCGTGCAGAAGCCGTGGTTCTCCCTTTCGATTAATTCATAGATAATGCCTGTAAGCTCTGAAGGTTTTGTAAATACCTGAACAAGTCCGGGACAGGTAAGAGGTTCCGATGACGCAAACTCTACATATCCTTTCGCGCTCCATTCATTCATTACTTTCTCCACTGAATCCACCTGGAAAGCCATGTGATGAATGCCGCCAACTCCGCCTCTTTCTTCCACCCATTTTCCAACGATGGAGTCACTGGTTCCATCGGAAATAAAAATTTCGGGTGACATGTGATAGTTGACAAAGTCGTGGTTGTAATATTGTTCGACCATCCATGGCGGATTTCCTGAAAGTTGTTCAGGTGGCAATAAAACCAGGCAATCTGCAGACGAGCCGTCTTCAAATTCAATTTTAAAACCTTGCGGAAGATCTTCGGCAATCCTGTATCCGAAGCAATCGATAAATAGTCTTGCGCTTTTGAAGCGATCCTTTACGCGGTAAGCAATATGATCCAGTCTCATGTTGAAATGTTTTTGTGTTTCCTGAAGCAATATAAAATGTTCACTGAAAAATGAAACAGATTTTTGGTGAACTGACTGATATTCCGGCTGAACGAACCAACTTACATTCCTAGCCCTGACCGAAATGAAAAGCCCGCATCCCGATTTTCATCGGGAGCGGACTTGTAATGAAGGGCAGGAACAGTGATATATATGAGTAGGGAAATGTCGCTTTAAATCGTTTTTTAAGGGATAAAAAAGTGAGTGATGTCAGCATTTACAGCGCACAATACACTCTTAATAAATATTTAGAATTGTTTTTGCAGGAAAAGAAAATAATCCTACTTTTGCGTCCCCTCGGGAATTCCGAAATATCGGAATGATTTTACAGTAAAAATCCTTTAAAAAATCTAATTAAAGTGGATGCAATAAGTTACAAAACCGTTTCAGCAAATGTGAAAACAGTTACCAAGAACTGGGTGATTGTGGATGCTGAAGACCAAATTCTTGGTCGCCTTACTTCTGAGGTGGCGAAAATGATTCGTGGAAAACACAAAACCAATTTCACGCCTCACGTGGATTGTGGAGATAACGTAATCGTTATCAATGCTGCCAAAGTTAAAATGACAGGCAACAAGTGGAATGACAAAGAATATGTTCGTTACACGGGTTACCCGGGCGGACAGCGTTTCGCAACGCCTACTGAGTGGCTGAAAAAAAATCCTGCATTGATCATTGAGCACGCTGTAAGAGGTATGTTACCAAAGACAAAGTTAGGTCGCGCCATCTTCGGTAATTTACATGTGTATGCAGGAACAGAGCATCCTCATACTGCACAGAAACCTAAAGCTATTAAATTTTCATAACAGATAAGCATGTCAATAACCCATTCTATCGGAAGAAGAAAAACATCGATTGCCCGCATTTATCTCCAGGCTGGTAACGGAACAATTACTGTAAACGAACGTGACTACAAGGAATACTTTCCTACCGGTCCGCTTCAATACATTGTGAACCAATCGCAGGAAGCCATCAATGCAAAAGATGCTTACAACATTGTTGTGAATGTTAATGGTGGTGGAATTACAGGACAAGCAGAAGCTGTTCGTCTTGCCGTTGCCCGTGCACTGGTAAAAATCAACGAGGAAAATAAACCGGCACTTCGTAAAGCAGGTTTGCTGACACGCGATCCGCGAATGGTGGAAAGAAAGAAGCCGGGACAGAAGAAAGCTCGTAAGAGATTCCAGTTCAGCAAGCGATAAACCAATTGAATATTTAAAATTGAATATTTGTATTCTTTTTTAAATATCAAAAAGCAATATTCGATTCATATTAATATTCAATTTACAATTTACAATATTCAATAACAAAAAGGATGTCAAGAGTTTCATATCAGGAATTATTAGATTCAGGTGCACATTTCGGTCACCTTAAGAGCAAGTGGAATCCAAAGATGGCTCCGTATATCTTTATGGAAGCTCGCGGTATCCACATTATCGATCTTAACAAAACAGTTGCTAAGATTGATGAAGCAGCTCACGCCATGAAGCAGATCGCCAAGTCGGGCAAGAAGATTTTGTTTGTTGCTACCAAGAAACAAGCAAAGGAAATTGTAACGAATGGTGCTCAACGTGTAGGCATGCCTTTTATCGTAGAGCGCTGGCCGGGTGGAATGCTGACCAATTTCGCTACTGTACGTAAGTCAGTAAAGAAAATGACAGGATTCGAGAAAATGGCTACTGACGGAACTTTTGAAAACATTTCAAAGAAAGAGCGTCTCCAAATTACGCGTCAGAAAATAAAGATGGAAAAATTCCTTGGAAGCATCACGGATCTTTCCCGTTTACCTGCTGCGTTGTTCATCGTGGATACCATGAAAGAACATATCGCTGTTTCTGAAGCTCGTAAGTTGAACATCCCGACTTTTGCAATCACTGATACCAATACAGATCCGACTGAAGTTGACTTTGCAATTCCTGCAAATGATGATGCTACCAAATCAATTGCTCTCATCGTTGAATCAATGGTGAAAGCCATCGAAGAAGGTCTTGCTGAAAGAAAACAGGATAAGGAAATGGAGAAATCACAGGAGGCGGAAGGTGAAGCAAACGCAACTGAAGAAGGAACAGAAAAAGTATTTGCAGTCGGAGAAGAAGAAGATACGGAAGTTATTGCTTCAGCAAAACCGAAATCAAATCTTCGTCCACGTAAAGCAGGACCGGGAGCTAGCGGAAAACCAGGTGGAGGAAAACCAGGCGGAGCCGGCGGACCAAGAAAGAAAATCTAATCAGAAAAAAAATTAAGCAAGACCAATGACAACAATGACCATAACAGCTGCTGATGTAAACAAGCTTCGCCAACAAACAGGTGCAGGCATGATGGATTGCAAGAAAGCACTGATGGAAGCAAACGGAGATTTCGAAGCAGCTATTGATATTCTCCGGAAAAAAGGACAAAAGATTGCAGCGAACCGCCAGGATCGCGAAGCAAAAGAAGGATACGTTTACGGAAAAACCAGTGCTGACGGAAAACGTGGAGTGGTTGTTTCTATTTGCTGCGAAACTGATTTCGTAGCGAAGAACGGTGACTTCGTGAAATACGGTGAAAGCATTTTGGATCTTGCTGTGCAAAACAATCCTACAAGTATTGATGATCTGAAAGCATTAAAACTCGGTAACCAAACTGTTGGTGAATCATTGATCGAGCAGATGGGAAAAATCGGGGAGAAGATTGATGTTGTCGATTACCAGAATGTATCAGCAGGAAAAGTGATTGTTTACAATCACCCGGGAAATAAACTTGCATCGATGGTTGCTTTTAACGAAGCTCCGGCAGGAATTGATGATGCAGGAAAAGACATTGCAATGCAGGTTGCTGCAATGGCTCCTGTAGCAATTGATAAAGATGACGTAGATCAGAAAATGATCGAGCGTGAAATCGAAATCGGAAAAGACCAGGCTCGCCAGGAAGGCAAACCGGAGAATATGATTGAGAAAATCGCTCTCGGTAAACTCAACAAATTCTACAACGAATACACGCTGTTGAACCAGGTGTTTATCAAGGATGAAAAGAAAACCATCCGTCAGTACCTCGAAAGTATCGACAAAGGTCTGAAGATAACAGCCATGAAAAGAGTAAAACTTGGATAAAGATATAAGCCCCGATTATTCGGGGCTTTTTTTTGTCCGGTCCGAACCAAAAATTCTTCTTTCAAAAATCATTGCTCCGTATTCGATAATCAATAAATTCGCATCGCAATAGTTCTCTCCAAAAACGTATGAAATACAAACGCGTCCTCCTCAAGTTAAGTGGTGAAGCCCTGATGGGTGATAAAGAATTTGGCATCGACCACGATCGATTGAAGCAATATTCAGCAGATATCAAAACCATTGTCGACAAAGGAGTGGAGGTTGCCATCGTAATTGGCGGAGGAAATATTTTCAGGGGAGTGGGAAATGATACTGACGATGTGATTGATCGCGTGCAGGGAGATTACATGGGAATGCTTGCCACCGTAATTAACAGCATGGCGTTGCAAAGTGCATTGGAAAAAATGAGCGTGACTACACGCCTTCAGTCTGCAATCAAGATGGAACAGATTTGCGAACCGTATATTAAACGAAGAGCTGTGCGCCATTTGGAAAAAGGACGTGTGGTAATTTTCGGAGCAGGAACAGGAAATCCTTATTTCACAACGGATACAGCAGCGTCATTGAGAGCCATTGAAATTGAAGCCGATGTTATTCTGAAAGGAACGCGGGTAGATGGTATTTACAATGCAGATCCTGAAATCGACAAGAATGCTGTGAAGTACGACACGGTTACGTTTGACGAAGTGTATGAAAAAGGATTGAAGGTGATGGATCTCACTGCATTTACACTCTGTAACGAAAACAAAGTTCCCATCATTGTATTCGATATGAATAAACCCGGCAACCTGCTGAATGTACTTGAAGGAAAACGGGTTGGAACGCTGGTGGAGTTTTAAGAAAAAGAATCAAGAACCGAGAGTCAAGAATCAAGACAAGACTTCCGAAAATTTATTCGCGTATTCGTACATTCGTATCCAATTCACAATTCGATAAGGGAAGAGCCAAGACCTATTCGCGTATTCGTAAATTCGCATTCGATTCGTAATTCGCTACAGGTAATCTTCGAGCTAAAACTAAGAACTATCATGCTAGACTTAAACAAACTCATCAACGATGCCAAAGGGCACATGCAGAAATCGATTGATCACCTTGAAGTGGAATTAGGAAAAATTCGTGCTGGGCGAGCCAATCCTGCGATGCTGGATGGTTTGCACGTTGATTATTACGGATCGAATGTTCCGTTGAGCCAGGTTTCAAACATCAGCACTCCTGATGCTCGCACATTGATGATTCAGCCGTGGGAAAAAAATATGCTTCAGCCAATTGAGAAAGCAATACAGGCAGCGAACCTTGGATTCAATCCGCAGAATGACGGAGCCGTGATCCGCATCAATGTTCCGACATTGACTGAAGAGAGAAGAAAAGACATGGTGAAGAAATCAAAAGCAGAAGCAGAGCATGCTCGTGTAGCAATTCGCAACACACGCAGAGATGCAAACGAACATGCAAAACGCGACAGCAAAGGATTACCGGAAGATGTGGTGAAAGGTGCTGAAGAACAAATCCAGAAAATGACGGATCAGTTCATTGCTTTGGTTGACAAGCATCTTGAAGCGAAGGACAAGGAGATCATGACGATCTGAGACGCACAACATGCATATTGTGATGCGCAAGAGTAGGGTATAAAAACAAAAACCCCGGACGGTTAGGCCCGGGATTTCCGATCAACAATTTAAGTTACTTAACTTAAAACTTAACATGAAACAGTAAGTCTAACGCGACTGTACATGAAATGTTTCATTTTATTTTTTTGTTTAACGAATTGAAGGTGGAAGTTCAATTTCTCTCAGACGAAAACACTCGTTCCCTCAGTACAGTTTTTACAAATGTCAATTTGAGAACGGCTCTTTAAAAGCGACTGACGAAAATTCTGATACGATTCACTTCTCCAGATTTCAGAAAAACTTTTCTCCTGCAAATTTCCCATCACGTGTGATGCATCCTTGTCGAAACAGCAGGGGACAATTTTTCCATCCCACGTGATTACGCAAGAGTGCCACATCTTCCAGCAGTGATTCAACAATTTATTTTTGATGCTCCAGCTTCCGTTTTTATTTTTCCGGTAACGTGAATATTTTTCATTCTCAGGAATCAAATCGCTTCCCTGTTCGTAGTTATACACTTGTGCTGTTTTGAAAACAACTTCATCCACTCCAATTTCTTCAGCAATCTGTTTCACTGTTTCCGTTTCATGTTCATTGTGACGAACAACTAAAAACTGAAATACAATGTGTGGAGTTGATGATTTTAATTTTCTCTTCCAATCCACAACCCGTTTTGCTCCTTCCAGCACTTTTTCAAGCGTGCCGCCAATGCGGTACTGCTCGTAGGTTTCCTGTGTTGTTCCGTCAATCGAAATAATCAATTTGTCCAATCCTGATTCAATTACTTTCCTCGCAGTTTCATCATTAAGGAAATGAGCGTTGGTAGAAGTGGACGTGAAAATCCGTTTTGATGATGCGTATTTTATCATCTCCAAAAAATCAGGATTTAAAAATGGCTCACCCTGGAAATAAAAAGTAAGGTAGAGGACATGATCAGCAACCTGGTCAATTATCTTTTTGAAAAAAATTTTATCCAGCATTCCTGTCGGTCTGGAAAAAGATCTCAATCCGCTCGGGCATTCAGGACAACGGAGATTGCAGGAAGTGGTGGGTTCAATTGAAAGCGCAACGGGTAATCCGATTGTTGAAGGAGAAGAAAATACTCTTGAATAAAAATAACTGCCGAAAATTTTTGCCGCATTCAACAATCTTCTTCCTGTAAGATTCCGAATCAATGTTTGTGTGCCGTTGAATTTTGCGCTATTCATATTGTGTGAACAGGATCTTTCGAAGAACAAAGATGCATATAATCGCAGATAGAATGTTCACCGATTTCTTTTCTGAGAAGAATTTGCTCGCTTTTACTAACAATTAGAAAAAAATTGATGTTCATAATTAAGACACCACAAAAAAATTCCATCAGCGTAATAAATTATTTTAGTTGCTTCTAATAAAACTACCCTGATGAGACGAATTATTACCTTCCTGTTTTGTATTTCATTTTCATTCTCCGCATTGGCACAGGATCTTTGTTCAAATGCCACTGCATTGTGTGCCAACAATACCGTTGTTTCATCTACGTCCGGAGCGACTGCTTCCGGCACCGATCCTGTTTTATCATGTGGTGACGGCATCGTGAACAACAGCGTTTGGTTTACTGTATTTGCAATCAATACCGGAACAGCAACGATCCAGGTATCGCGAATCGATAATAATCCCGGTTTAGAAATGGAAATTGACTCCGGTGGTTGCGGATCACTTACGCCAATTGGTGTATGCGCCAATGCAAACGGACCTAACGGAACGATGAGTGTAACATTCAGCACGGTTGCAGGAACTACTTACTACATCATGGTTGACGGAACGAACGGAAATCAGGAACAATTCAATATTATTGCGACAACAACAACAGACGCACTCATTTCACGTCCCGATGCAATCCTGGATGCAGATCCGGGAAGCGGATGCATCCCGCTTTCAGTATTGCTTCACAATTCGTCAACGCTTCATGGCGGAACAAACATCACGTATCAATGGCGAATTGATAACGGACCTTTTATTCCTACCGACGGAGTAACAGATACCACCGTAGTATTTAGCACACTTGGACAACACAATGTTGACCTTCGCGTTTGCAACAACGAATGCGGTTGCAAAACTTCAAACCAGGAAATTGTTGTGCAGAATCTTTTTCCTTCCATTGGGCTTTCATCATTGACCAATTGTTTAAATGCTCCTATTGATTTTACCGGGAATGCTGTCGTACTCCCCGACACACCGCATGTTGTTCCGAATGTAAATGCATGGACATGGAATTTCGGAGATCCTAATTCCGGGGTAAACAATACTGCAAGCGGACAATTTGCTACGCACTCCTTCGTAGGACCCGGAACTTCTTTCACCGTTCAGTT
Organism: Bacteroidota bacterium; assembly: GCA_043742705.1. Taxonomy (GTDB): domain Bacteria; phylum Bacteroidota; class Bacteroidia; order AKYH767-A; family 2013-40CM-41-45; genus JAPLDA01. Next base: position 11,787 of record JAYTXY010000003.1, on the reverse strand, counting down.
AATTGCAGACGGAACCTGCGGACCTGACACAGTCACAAGAGTTGTTACTCTGAATCCCGAACCTGTTGTAACTGCTGGACCTGATCAAGTGATCTGCGAAGGCACAACAGCAACATTAACTGCTACTATCATTAGTGGTGCGCAGCCGTTTCAGTTTTACAATTGGGTGGGTCCGGGAACAATCGGTTGTTCGAATTGTTCTTCGACTACCGTGGATGATTTGCTGCCTGTTGGTAGTCCGTATATTTTTACGCTTGATATCGTGGATGCAAACGGCTGCACAGCCGACACGACTGTGAACATTGCGGTAAGTCCAAAGCCAACGGTTGATGCAGGTTCTCCACAAGATGCCTGCGCGAATCAACCTGTAACGTTGGGAGCAACACCACTTACAGGAATTCCACCTTTCCATTATCAGTGGTCGCCTTCAGCAGGTTTAGATAATGATACTCTTCAAAATCCAACAGCAACAGTAAATGTAACTTCAAACTTTTGCGTAACCATCACAGACTCTCTCGGATGTGTTTCAGACGGAGCGTGCGTGGACGTTAATATTTATCTTCCTCCAACAATTGTTTCGACCATTCCTGTTTTGTGTTCAACCAATCCGAATCTTACAGATACATTCGATGTTGTTGGAGCGGGTTTAAATTCAACGTACTCCTGGATATTATCTCCGAATTATTCTTTGATCACCGGAGCGAATTCTGACTCATCAAGTATTTATGTTACGTTTCCTGCGGGAGTTGCTGCAACATATAATTTTACTGCGATTGTAACAGACGGAGTCCACGGATGTATAGATACTGTATTCACAAGTTTCTCTGTTACGAACGGACTCAACATGAGTGTTGGTGGACCACGCGAAATTTGTGTCGGACAAACAGCAACACTCACAGCGACAGGAGCTGTAACGTATGCATGGACAGCAAATCCTCCGTATGCATTTGCTGATTCAACACAAGCATCACAAGATGTTTCTCCGCTAGTGAACACAGTATTCACGATTTACGGAATTGCAGGAACATGTACGCAAACAATTACCGATACATTGTTTGTTCATCCGAATCCTGTTGCTGTTGTTGCACCCATCGTTGATTTCTGCGGATGCAAAACAGTAACACTGAACGGAACAGGAAGTACTCCCGGAATGACGTATTCATGGACAAGTTTAGGCGGATCAATTATTACGAGTCCTTCTTCGTTAAATACAACTTCAACAATTTGTTCCTCAGAAACATTTACGCTCACGGTGACAGATCCTGCAACGGGATGTTCGCAAAGTAATTTTGTAACGGTGAATGAATCTCCTGATCCCGCAGTTGTGATCAACATTTTCCCAAATATAATTTGTCCCGGAGTTGCAACACTCATCAACCTCGATGGAAGCGGAAGCGACACAGCCGGAGCAACTATTCACTGGTCGTCCAACGATCCTTCTGTCATCATTGCAGACACAACTTCAATCACAACCACTGCCACCGTTTCAACACAAACTGTTTTTTATCTCACCATTACGAGTGCGTTAGGTTGCGATTCAACAGCAAGTGATACAGTCTTCATCGTTCCTCCTCCTGTTCTCTCTGCAAATCCTCCGTTCCTCTGCGCGTCTGATCCGCTGCAATCTACACTCAGCATTTCCGGAGCAGGAGCGGGATCTTCGTATAGCTGGGATACAATTCCGGGATGTGCGACTCCAACAAGTTCAACTTCTTCTTCTCAACCCTTTGATTTCTCTGCGTGTGGTGTAGGTGTTTATCATTTTGTAGTTACTGTTACTGACGGAGTAAGCGGATGCGTGGATACGCTGTCACAAAATGTTTCGATCGTTGCCGGTGTTACTGTAAATGCAGGTGCTGACACAAGCATCTGCGAAGGAAACTCTGTCACACTTACAGCAAGCGGAGCAAACAATTATTTGTGGAGTAACAGTGCGACCACATCTTCCATAACACTCGGTAGTTTGACAGCAGCCGGATCTCCGTATCAATTCATCGTTACAGGAACAATCGGAAGTTGCACGGGAAAAGACACTGTTGTTGTGACTGTGAATCCAACTCCAATTACATCACCGATTACAGGATCAACAGCCGTTTGTGCAAATGATACAGGAAGCATTTATTCTGTAACACCAATCATTGGAAATTATACCTGGTTGGTTGCAAGCGGAGTAATTACTACAGGGCAAGGAACAAATTCCATTCATGTAAGTTGGGGTGGAGCAGGGGCGGGAATCGTTTCTGTTTTTGATACATCTGCTTCAGGATGTCATGGAGCTGTGCAAACAATAAATGTCAGCATAAATCCGACTCCGACAATTCCAACCATCAACGGACCTGATACGGTCTGCGAAGGAAGCACGATTTCCTATTTTGTTTTTCCTTCGGCGGGATCAACTTACAGTTGGTCAGCAACGGGCGGAAGTATCATAGGAAGCCCGACAGGATTTTTTATCAGCGTAAATTGGGGAGTGACGGGAAGCGGCACTGTATCGGTGACAGAAACAAATGCTGTTCTCTGTTCAAGCCCAACGCAGACAAAAAATATTGTCATCAATCCAACTCCTGTTGCAAGAACAATCAGCGGCAGCACAATCATCTGTGAAAATTCTTCGGCTTCTTATACTACTCCGGCAAATCCAACATCCACATTTAACTGGAATGTTTCAGGAGGAACAATTGCTTCCGGACAAGGTACAGACAGCATCGTTGTTGATTGGAACAGTGCAGGAGCAGGAAGTGTGATTGTCCAGGAAACAAATTCTTTCGGATGTCCCGGTCCGCCGGATACATTGGATATTACCATCAATGCTCTTCCAACAGGAACAACGTCTCCTGATTCAGCAACGATTTGTAACGGAGCTTCCATTACAATCACAGGATCAGTAAATGCAGGGATCATTCGCTGGATTACATCAGGCACAGGAACTTTTACCGATACCACGACTGCGTCAACAACATACAATCCGGGAGTTGATACAGGTTATGTTACACTGACGATGCTCGTCCAGAATTTTCCTTGCCCGATATTCACAAGCAATGTGGTACTTTATCTTTCCAACAGTCCTCTCGTGACCGTAACTGCAACGCACGATACGATTTGTGCAGGAGACAACGATACACTTACTGCAACAGGTGGTGTTCATTATCTCTGGACTCCGGGAACAGCAGCAGATACGTTAGCAACATTTATTGTTGCACCGCCATCAATAGCAAAGTACTATGTTACCGTTACAAACAGTTCGGGTTGTACTACGCTCGATTCAATAACCGTTCAAGTAAACACCGCTCCGATTGCTTTCGCTTCTCCTGATTCCGCAACGGTTTGCAATCACAGTTCATTCCCTGTTACAGGATCTGCAAACACAGGAACTATTCACTGGTCAACTTCCGGTGATGGAACTTTTTCTGATACAACCATTGCATCACCAATTTATAATCCTGGTCCGAACGATACAAGTTATGTAACACTCACCATGATTGTATCAAATCCTCCTTGTCCGAATGACACAGCAACAGTCGTGTTACATTATTCTTCCAATCCTGTTGTCACTGTAACAGCAACGGACACTTCGCTGTGCATGGGAACAAGCGATACACTCACAGCAACAGGCGGACTACATTATTCATGGTCTCCTGCAACACCTGCTGATACGTTGTCAACGTTCATCGTGAGTCCAAGTGTAAATACAACCTACACGGTTACGGTAACGAGTGGTCTCTCATGCATTACAATCGATTCAATAAGAATCACCGTTGATTCAATTCCTGTCACTTCGCCTGTTACAGGAAGAGATACTGTTTGTGAAGGTGACACCGGAGTTGTTTACACCGCAACATCTACTCCGGGAAATTATTTGTGGAGTGTAACAGGCGGAACAATTTCATCAGGACAAGGAACTGATTCCATTTACGTCAGCTGGGCAACACCTGCAGCAGGAACTGTTACCGTCACAGATACTACAGCAGCGGGATGTTCAACAACACGAAGCCTGAATGTTGCAATCATTGCTCTCCCTGTAACGTCACCAATCAACGGACCGGATTCTGTTTGTGAAAATAGTACGACTTCTTATTCCGTTATCTCTCACGGAGGATCTACTTATGCGTGGACAGTGAGTGGCGGCTCCATTGTCGGAAGTGCTACCGGAAATTTTATCAGCATCACATGGAGCGGAACAGGAATCGGAAACATCTCAGTGACTGAAAGCAATTCACAAGGTTGCCCTGACACAGCACAAACGCTGACCGTTTTTGTAAATCCAATTCCATCTGCTCCGTTTATTTCGGGAGCAACATTTTTGTGCGAAGGCGATACGATGCAATTGTACAACACATTTGCAACAACAGGATCAACATACAACTGGAATGTTGCAGGTGGAAGTATTGTTTCAGGACAAGGTCTCGACAGCATTTGGATAAACTGGGGAACAGCAGGAACAGATTCTGTGATGCTCAGCGAAACAAATTCATACGGTTGTACTAGTGATACGACTTCGTTGCTTGTTGTGTTGAACATCGCTCCTGTTGCAACTGCACTTCCTGATACAGGATCAGTTTGCCAAGGCGTAGCGTTCCAGGCCTTCGGCTCAACCAATGTCGGACATGTTCAGTGGTTCACTTCGGGAACGGGAACATTCGACAACGACACGTTACTGTTTCCTGTTTACAGTCCGGGAGTTGACACGGGTTACATCACACTTACGATGATTGCATCAAGTCCGCCTTGCGCAAATGATACTGCTGATGTTGTATTGTATGTTGCGGCAAGTCCGACAGTTTCTTTAGCTGCCACGCAAAACACAATTTGTTTTGGTGACGTTGATACCTTAAGTGTAACTGCTGTCGGAACCTATCTCTGGAGCAACGGAAGCACAACTGCAACCATCATTGTAAGTCCGCAGGTTACGACTACGTATTACATGACGGTCACCAACAATTTCAGTTGCAACACAACCGATTCCATTAAAGTAAATGTAATTCCGCCGGGAACTCCGAACGGAGGACAAGACCAGCTCATTTGCATCGGTGATTCCGCGCATCTTACAGGAACTGTTCTGAATGCAGGTGGATTGCAGTGGAGCACACTTGGTGACGGAACATTTTTACCAGGTACAAGTGCATTGATTGTTACGTATGCTCCGGGACCAAACGATTCGCTGGCAGGAGGAACACAATTGGTTGTTGTATCGACAGGAGCTTGTTACAACCTTACTGACACTGTAAATATTTCCATCGGACAAATTCCAACGGTGTATGCAGGAACCGACACGCTGCTAACAGGCGGATCTTCTTCCGGAGTTACAATACAATTGAACGGAGTGGTTATGAATGCAACAGGACACTGGACATCGACAGGAACAGGAACATTCTCTCCGGATGATAATACATTGAATGCTGTGTACACACCAAGCACGACAGACTTCGATTTAGATTCTGTTACGCTCACGCTGACAACTGTTGGAGGATGTCTCACACTGAGCGACCAACTCGTCATTGTATTTTCTCCGTTTGAAATTCCAAACGTGATTACTCCATATCCTGAAAGCCCGGGGCTCAATGATTTCTTTGTGATCAAAAATCTTCCTGCGGGAACCAAATTGAAAATCTGGGATCGCTGGGGATTGCTGGTTTTTGAATCTGATAATTACCTGAACGATTGGGATGCTGCAGAACTAAAAGCGGAAACGTATTACTATCTGCTAAGCACAGGAAAGAAAGAGTATAAAGGATTTATCAGGGTGATAAGGGAGGAGTAGTTGTTAGTTGTTAGTTGTTGGTTATTAGTTATTAGTTACATGTTATACGAATGGAAAGAACGTATTACGAAAAATTTGGATTGAATGAGAATGCTTCTCTTGTTGAAATAAAAGCAGCATATGCGAGAATGGCATTCATTTATCATCTTCGCAAGAATGCTGGTGACAACAATCTTGAAAAAAAATTTAAAAAGAAAAGTGAAATTTTTCAAACACTTTCAAATCGAAGCCATCGCAAATCATATGATCTTGATCTAAAAGTAAAACGTGAGGGGGCCAAGCAATCAGAAGGGCATTCTCAAAGTTTAACTTCATTTTGGTGGGCGCCAATGACTTTTTTTCTAATGAAAGCTATTTTTCTATGGACACCTGCCGCGCAATCAGAAAAATACAGTTCAACCTTATCAAATTATGTAATGAGTGGTTGTACTGCCAACGATCCCGGTACTTTCACTGAAACAGACACAACTTCCTTCCTGAATTTTCTGAAACAAAACTCTATCAGACAATCTAATTGAACAAATTGCCACCAATGGAAAAAACATATTACGAAAAATTTGGGTTGGATGAGAATGCTTCTTTGGACGAGATAAAAAGAGCGTACAGAAGATTGGCATTTAAATATCATCCTGACAGGAATGCCGGAGATTTAAAATCTGAGAATATTTTCAAGGAGGTTAACAGAATTTATCATGTCCTTTCAAATCCAATTAGTCGTGCTGAGTACGATGCTAAATTGAGAAGAGAACGTGAGTCGTTTAAACAACGTGATTGGTTTACAGAAAACCCAAGCTGGGTTTATACTTCTCCAAAAAATAAACAGAAATCAAATGCCTATTACAGACGAGCAGCGATTATTACTTTTTTATCAATTAAGATTTTATATAATTTATTATTACCTCCCGAGCACTCCCAAGAATTAGATTCAGAATATAGTTTTACTACAAGCAATTCGACTCCTCCGAATTTTGAGTTTAAGTAAAAATATTATACCCAGCACTAACACCCATCCCAACTTAATAAATTTACGAAATCATGGAAACACAAGAAGTTATTGGCGAAGAAATTAATCCTCCTAATTTTCCTCCATTAGTAAAAAGATTTCAATCTCTCATAATCGATTTAGTATTCATTATTATTTGCATGGCTCTATTTAGTCAGCTTTTTGCCAAGTCCGATGAAGATGGGAATGGGGCATTGAAGGGCTTTTTATTGTTTGGTTTATTTTTTCTTTATGAACCCTTTTGTATGGCTTTTGGTTGTACAATTGGCAATTATGTTTCAGGAATAAGAGTTCGCAAATTTCAAGACGAAGAAAAACGAATTAGTTTATCTAATTCTTATCTTCGCTTTATTGTGAAAAGCTTGTTAGGAACAATTTCATTCTTTACTGTTACTTCAAATAAATCGAAACGAGCTATTCATGATATGGCAGCCGGATCCATCATGGTTTATGCAAAGAAGGATAATACAACAGCGGCTTAATAGCAAATGATAGCGCTCGTTTAGCGTAGTCTTGCGCGTGAGATCGTGTACAGGCTGGCATGAGCGAAAAGTTTTAGCGTAACTAAATTATAAAAAAAAATCAAGTTTTCAGCGCAGCGTAGTCATCCATCACTTAATCCCTCACACAAGACTACGCTGAACCGGGGCTTGTGTCAGGAGTTTTTCTTTCCTGATAGAATTTTCGATTGAAGTCCTTTGCGATCCTTGCATACTGCGCAGCCATATCTAAATTACCTATGTGTTTATAAACTACAGACAACTTGTTTGCAAGTTCCGTCAAAGCAAAATAGTTATCATATTCTATCGGAAGCGAATCAAAGGCTTTCTTATAATAGATCAAGGAATATTCGTATTTGTTCAGTTCTTTAAAACAATCTCCGATATATTCATTGCTATGAATACAACGGTCGTTATTGTAGTCAATGGTTGCGCCATATGAAAAGAATAAGGCGGCATCCGCAAATCTTTTATTGTCGAATAAATACTTTCCATAGAAGTAGATGCACATCGGCAAATCGCTATCTTTTAATTGAGCATAAGTTAAAACAATGAGAGGATTCTTCTTACCAAACTCCAAGATTTTTTCTCGGTCACCATAAATAACTCCATCCCTAAATTCTGGGAAATCATTTAAGTAACTTAATACAATTTGTTTAACTGTAATGTCCTTCATTTAACGCTAAATTAAATTTAATTAGTTTACAAAACAGATGAAAGGTTAAACTATTTTTGAATTATAAGACCTAATTCCGTTGATTCTTTGGAACACATCATCGCCTGAAACCTCAATATTATTAATATCGAAACTTGATATGAGAAGGTCTAATAAAATAATTCCACCAATTACGATTTTTCTTTTTTTTGCAAACCCAAAAAAGGGAATATTAAACATGCATTTAATGTATTCACTTGATTGAGGTAATTTACCGTAGTTAAGGGAAAATGAAATAAACTCCTTCGGGTTCTTTGATTTCAATATTTTATCTAATATGATATTGTATTCTTTTGAGCCATACTCAAATATGTATGCTTTAATAACACGATCAATCATACTCCTAAATTCTTTAATTTCTTCCATAATTTTTATGACGAATTATTGTAATTAAGATCTAAAGAAAAAAAGGTTTATGTTATAATGTGAAGCTTATAATTCACATCAACACTTTTACATTGCGGGCAAAAGATCGCTTTGTCTCGACTCAATTTACCTCTGCACTCACATCTTGGAATCTTTCTTTTCTTATTTTCCGTTACTTCATGAAATTTTCCGCAAAGTTGACATTGGTAACCAGAAACACTCCATGGGTTCTTTCGATCATGGTTGTGAAGAAAACTAATTACCTTCTTGCTAAAATCGCATTGATTGCATTTTAAAATTCCTGCGCCTCCCATACTTCTATACCGTAATCCTTTTTCAACTATCCCTGACCTTTTTTTCTTCTCATAAGTCCTTCTATTTCGGTAAACAGAAAGCTTGCTTTTTAAAAATTTGAAATACTTAATCGGATAATTAAAAATGGTTACTATTTTCAACTTTCGCTCAATCTTTTTGATTTCTTTTCTATCTGCTGCTGTAGGAACAGAAAAAGCATCCACATCGACAGAGAAGAGTGCATCTGATTTATTTTGTTTCGCCACCGGACCTGCAAAACTCAGAAGCAATCCAAGTAGCAGATAACAGAGAATTATGCAGGTGGTTAAAGGCATTTGGTATTTCTTACTAATAATTTGGTACTATATGTTCATTGAAATGTTGTTATTTAGACGAAAGCTTTATTACTTAATAGGAAATATTCAATTTTTCTTATTGTGACGCTACATAGTTTTTCATCCTTGTATGTAAAACGTTTTACCCCTAGTTCAGCATAGTCTTGTGCGTGAGATCATGTACACACTGACTATACTGCGATGAACAAGGCAAGATACATTGAATTCCCTTTAGAAAAATGAAAAATGTTATTTTTACATTTCATCATTCAACGAAAGTCTTATTCATGAAAAGCAACCTCATCTATCTTGCCCTCGCGCTGATTACCGGAGCGTTGATTCCTATCCAGGCATCTACCAACACAGCATTCAGCAAGAGCATTGGCAACCCGATTATTACCGGGCTCATGGTTTTTGTTATCGGGTTTATCGGAATGAGTCTCTTTGTTTTTGTTTCGCGAACACCGTTGCCCGGAACTCAACAATTGACCGCTGCACCACTTTACGGTTACCTCGGCGGAGTAATTATAGCGATCTACGTGGTAATGATCAGCATTTTAGTTCCGCGCATTGGCGTTGGAACTGCCATTGCATTTATTGTTACAGGTCAGATTATTTGTGCCGTAGTGATTGATCACTTTGGATTATTCAGCATGCAGGTCCGACCGGTTGATGCAAACCGCATAATCGGCATGTTGTTAATGATTGGTGGCATTTACCTTGTGATGAAAAAGTAATTTTTACGCGAGTGCATTTATCTTTTTGAAAGTACTCTTAAAGTAAAACACCGACTTCAATGTGCTTGTGTGCTTGGCGCGCTTTGCGATTTCTTTATGCCTCCCTCACCATCAACTTCTCCGCAAAATTTCTAAGCATTGATTTTTTTTCTTCGGGAACGGTGATGGCATCAAGCGAATGAATGGCTTGCTGAAAAAAATCATCCATCTTTTTTTCTGCAGCTTCGCGAATCTTCAGTGAAGAAAAAATTTCTTTCACCGCTTTCACTTTTTTTTCCGGGTCGAATTCTTTTTTATTCAGCCATTGATTTAGTTCCTGCAACGCATTTCCGTTTGCAGTTTCCAATGCTTTCAATAAAAGAAAAGTTTTTTTGTTCGCTAAAATATCTCCGCCTGTTTGCTTTCCGAATTTTTGTTCGTCACCATACACATCTAAAATGTCATCGTGCAACTGAAAAGCGATGCCTATGTTTTTTCCGAAGTCATACACATGATTTGCATTTGTTTTATCTGCGCCTGCAATTAATGCTCCCGTTTTCAATGAACAAGCCAGTAACACAGCTGTCTTCAGGCTGATCATGTGAATGTATGATTCAATCGTAACAGCATCTTCTGATTCAAAATTCATGTCGAACTGCTGTCCTTCGCAAACTTCAATAGCTGTTTTATAAAAAAGTGTCAACACTTCTCTCAGTGAATTTTCCTTCACCTGCATCATCAGCTCACACGATTTCACAAACATCGTATCGCCTGAAAGAATGGCAACGTCAGCATTCCATTTTTTGTGAACGGTCTCCTGCGATCTGCGCAACGGTGCCTTGTCCATGATGTCATCGTGCAGTAATGTGAAGTTGTGAAACACTTCAATTCCCAATGCAGCGGAAACGGCTTCCTGGTAATCACTGTCAAAAAGTTCCGTTGCCATCAACACAAGTGACGGACGTAAACGTTTTCCTCCCAATGCAAGCATGTAACGAATAGGATCGTACAATTCTGCCGGCGAAGAGTTGAGCGGAATTTTTTTTAGTTCTTCCTCAAGAATGCTTTGAAAAAACTTAGGGTCGTGCATGCAGCAAAAGTAACATTATGCAAGCACATAGTGGCTGTTGCTCATGATGAGTTTGATACCGGCTTCGAGTGAAGTAGGCTCGCGCTGCAAAAGCATTTTCATTTTTGTAACATCCGGTTTCCTGCGCGTCATGTCACCTTCTTTCAATTGAGGAAGGTGAATGATCTTCGAACGGGAGTTGGTTAACCTGACGATGAGGTTCGCCAGTTCAAGCACGGAGATTTCATTATCCGTTCCGATGTTGGCAACATCATTTACGATGAGGTTATTGTAAAAAGCATTTACCGTTGCATCCAGGTGATCGTCAATGTAACAGAATGTGCGTGTCTGGCTGCCGTCACCGTAAATGCTGATGTCTTTGTTCTTCATCGCAGCAGCGAGGAATTTTGAAATCACAAAATCAGTACTCTGCTTCGGACCAAACGTATTGAACAACCGGAAAATAGTATAATCCAAATCGTATTCTTTTTTGAAGGAACGCAAATACGCTTCGCCCACATTTTTTACAATGGCATACGGAAGACGTGAGTTCAGTGGAGTGGTGTGTTCGTTCTGAGGATATTCAACAGGCTCACCGTACACTTCCGAAGAAGAAGTAAAGAAGACACGCTTCACTGCACCGTTCTTACAAAGATTCAGGATGTTGTTGATTCCGGTGATGTCACTAAGCACGCTCACAGGATGCGCCAGTGTACGTTTCACACCCACCATAGCAGCATAATGAAATACGTAATCGAATCCGTGGGAATGAAAAATACTGGCGATGTCTTTGAACTCGTTGACATCAGCCTTGATGAACTTTACATTGTTGTGAACCGATTTCGGAACCTTGGAATGCGAGCCTGTCTGCAGGTTATCAGCCACGACAATAAAATTCTCTGCATCCTTGGAAAGTCGTTCCGCAAGACTGCTTCCGATAAATCCTGCCCCGCCTGTAATGAGTATTTTTCTCGTCATTCGTTGTTGTGCTAGTAATCGGAAATGCTATATCAAATTTGAGATTTAATTTG
>JAYTXY010000002.1:0-7848 GCA_043742705.1 Bacteroidota bacterium | reverse complement strand
GAACCCAAAATGTCATTTGGAACAGGTCATCATGCTACAACTTCCCTGATGCTGGAAGAAATGCTGAAGATGAACTTTTCTCAGAAAACCGTTCTTGATATGGGCTGCGGAAGCGGTATTCTCGCCATACTTGCAGCGAAAATGGGAGCAAAGGAAATTCTCGCCATTGATATTGAAGAATGGGCTTTCAGGAATGCTGTTGAAAATTGCCAGCGGAATCAATCTCAACATATCATTGTTCAAAAAGGTGAGGTTGACCTCATTCACGGGAAAGCATTTGATGTAATTTTAGCCAACATCAACAGAAACGTTTTGCTGAACGACATGAAGGCGTATGTTTCTGTATTGCGAAGTGAAGGTCACTTACTGCTGAGTGGGTTTGTTCCTGACGATCTGGATCTTATCATCGAAGCAGGGAAGAGACTTTTTCTCGAAGTAAAAAATCATGCTGTCAGGAATCAGTGGACCATTGTTCATTTTCAAAAAGCATGACAAACGGTTGATTGCTTAATCTAAATTCCAGAATGAAAGGTAAACGGATCCGATTCTATTTTTTTCTTTCCCTGTTTTTTCTTTTTGCTTCGTCAGCTTCGTCTCAATCTATTAAAGCATTTACTCCTGATCCTGTAAAATTTCTGAAAGAGCTCGAGCAGTTTTTTGAAGAGTCGAATAAAAACGAAGGCGAGGATTTAATGAAACTGTTTATTCCTGTGTGGAATGGTGGCAAGTTTGCTTCATTACAACAGGAAGCGATTTACAAAACCACAAATGGAATGCTGAAAAAGCGAATGAAAGCTTTTCCGGATTTTAAAATTTACCTCACCACACTTATGAGCTTTGTGAATGCAGGTAAATCATCTGAACTTTTTGATGCCTGGCAAAACAGTTTAGACAAACTACTATTACTTCCTTCTAGAAACTTTGGAGGTTACGTCAGTATCTGTAACAACCTTTTCAAAGATAACTCGCTTTACGTTTCTCCATCTACACGCTGGTATTCTGATAACAATGACTACAAGTTTGATTACGATTCGCTCCCGAAAATTATTTTTCCGGTGATGAATCTTACGTGTGTTGCCAAAGATGATTCATCAGTGATTACAGAGACGAAAGGTGTTTATTATCCCAATCGTTTGGCTTTTTTCGGAACAGGAGGAAAGGTTAACTGGAAGCGTGCCGGTTGGGAAGAGAACATTGTTCGTGCGGAGCTAAGCAACTTTATGATTGATGTAACAGGTTCTGATTTCAAAGCAGACTCTGCATCGTTTTACAACTCCACTTATTTCCAGAAGCCACTCATCGGAAGATACTTTGATAAGTTGCTTGCGAATGTAACACCTGAAAATGCTACTTATCCTCGCTTTGAATCCTATACCACAGAATTTGAAATAAAAAATATTGTTCCTGATGTGGATTATCGCGGTGGTTTTTCGATGATAGGAAATAAAATGGTTGGCTCCGGAAATAAAGACAGCGATGCTGAATTAATTTTCAGCAGGGAGAAACAACCTTTTCTGGTAGCGGCTTCAAAAACTTTTGTAGTCAGAAAAGATAAGATTACTTCTGACCGCGCATCCGTCACTGTTTTTTTTGAAAAGGATTCCATTTATCAACCAAGCCTTGAATTGAAATACATTGTCTCTGACAGAGAACTTGCATTGATAAGAGGAGCAGAAGGAAAATCAAAAACTCCTTATTTCGATTCATATCACCAGGTGGATATGTATTTTGACGGATTGTATTGGAAGATTGATGATCCCGTCATTGATCTGAAAATGATTAGTGGAGCAGGAGAGAGCAAAGCAACTTTTGAATCATCCAACTATTTCCGGCAAGGACGTTTTCTGAAACTTCAAGGCATCAGTGAAGTTCATCCTTTGTATGTGATAAAACAATTTGCTGATAAAAACCAGACACGAACTGTTTACTCGGAAGATCTTGCGAAGTTCATGCGTCTGCCCATAAGTGAAGTGAGAAACATGCTCATTAATTTTTCCAACCAGGGTTTTCTTTCTTATGATCCCGATGAAGATAATGCGTTGATCAAAGACCGTTTGTTTTATTATTTGCTGGCGAATACAGGTAAGACGGATTACGATGTCATTCAGATAGAGTCTGTGACAAAAGCGAAAACAAATGCAAGCATCAATCTTCTGAATTTTGAAATCACCGTTCGTGGTGTTGATCATATCGTACTCAGCGATTCACAAAATGTGGTGATCTTTCCTAAGAATGAAGAAATTCATCTGAAGAAAAATCGTGACTTTACATTTGCAGGTCATGTGCGCGCAGGACGATTTGATTTTTACGGAAAAGAATTCTCATTTGATTACCAGAATTTCAAAATCAACCTGAACAACGTGGATTCGCTTCGCCTCAAAGTTGAAACGGACAATCCGCTGGAAGTTGATCAATACGGAAACAGGAAGTTGGTGTTGGTGAGAAGTGTTCTTCAGAATATCACAGGAGATTTGCTAATCGATTTTCAAGGGAACAAATCAGGATTGCATGATTATCCAAAATATCCTGTGTTCAACAGTAAAAAGGATTCGTATGTCTATTATGACAAGCCTTACATACAGGACGGAGCTTACCTGAAAGACAAATTTTATTTTCATCTCGATCCGTTCACCATTGACAGCTTGGATAATTTTTCAAGAGCAGGCTTGAAGTTCAACGGAGAACTTGTGTCCGCAGGAATTTTTCCTGACTTCCGTGACACACTACGTCTTCAACAGGATCTTTCACTCGGACTTATTCGTGAAACAGGTCCCGGTGGATGGGCGACTTATGGTGACAAAGGGAAATTCACGAGTACGGTTACGTTAAGCAATGAAGGATTGCATGGAGACGGTACGCTGGACTACCTAACTTCAACATCTCACTCAAGTGATTTTCTTTTCCTTCCTGATTCAATGACTTCGCTGGCACATGATTTCACCAACAGAAAAGAGTCGTATCTCGGAGTTGAATTTCCTGCCGCGAAAGCCGGACAGGTACATCTTCACTGGATACCGCAGAACGATGTGATGAATGTGAATAAAGATTCTTTGCCGATGGAAATGTATGAGAAGCAGGCGATGCTAGATGGCAATCTCCAACTCCGACCAAAAGGAATGACAGGAAATGGTATCATGAGTTTTTCTGCCAGTGAACTGGAATCAAACCTTTTCAAATATAAACTGAATGCTTTTGGTGCCGATACTTCTGATTTCCGATTGACTTCTGATAACACAGCTGCACTTGCTTTCTCCACAAAAAATGTTCAGTCGAATATTGATTTTACAAAACGTGTCGGTGAATTCAAATCCAACGGTGGTGGATCGTATGTAAGTTTTCCTCTTAACCAATACATCTGTTACATCGATCAGTTTAAATGGTTCATCGATCAGAAAGAAATTGAACTTAGTTCTAACTCCAACGCAAATGCTGATACTACGCAAACAGGTCTTGATCTCACAGGATCTGAATTTATCAGTGTAGAGCCGCGACAGGATTCACTTCGTTTCAAAGCTCCGTTTGCACGTTATTCTCTTCGGGATTATTTAATCAAAGCCGACAGAGTTGCTTTGATCCAGACAGCTGATGCTTCTGTAATTCCTGACAGCGGAAAAGTGGTTGTAGAACGATATGCGAAAATGCAAACGCTGAAGGATGCGCGCATTGTTGCAAACAACGTTACAAAATATCACACCATTTACAATGCATCCGTTGATATCCTTGGAAGAAAGAGATACGAAGGAACGGGAGATTACGATTACGTGGATGTAAACAACATCAAACATCATATGCACTTTGATAAAGTGGCAGTAGACACAACGTTTCAAACGTATGCTGATGGTGAGATCACTGACTCAGCTCCTATGCAACTCAGTCCTCAGTTTTTATTTAAGGGTAATGTTCACTTAATCGCCTCGAAGGAATTTCTCAATTTCTCCGGTTATGCCCGCCCTGATTTTCATTGTGATCGAATTGAAAAAAACTGGATTCGTTTCAGTGGTGAAATAAATCCGGCAAACGTTAGTATTCCTGTTGTAAATCCTGTTACTGATAACGGAACGAAGTTGTCTGCTGCAATTGCGCAGGCGAATGATACATCAGGAGTGTATTCTGTTTTCCTGATGCCGAAAATAAAACCGTCTGACAGAGAAATTATTGCTGCTAGCGGTTTACTCACCTATGATCAACCATCGAAGGAGTTCCGGATTTCTACACGTGAAAAACTGGAGAAGCCAAATACTCCCGGAAATTACCTGAGTCTGAATGACAGTCGCTGTAGAGTTTACGGTGAGGGAAAAATCAATCTCGGTGGTGAATTCGGACAGTTGAAATTGGAAACAGTCGGTAATACAAGTTATAACCTTAACAATGACAGTACTTCGATGGAAGTGATGGCAACTGTTGATTTTTACTTTACGGATGATGCGTTGAAAGTAATGGCTGATCAGTTGCAGGGAGCAGTGAGCCTGGATGCAACTGAAGATGTCGGCAGAGTCGGGTATGAAAGAGGTCTTGCTGAATTGGTTGGCAAAGAAAAGGCCGATAAATTTATCAGCGAACTGAATCTATACGGATCTTTTAAAAAGATGCCGGAAGAGCTGCGTCATGCCCTGGTTATCACGAACATGAAACTAGTATGGAACGAGGACAGCAAATCATTCCGCTCAGTTGGAAAAATCAGTGTTGGAAGTATTGATAAATATTCCATCAACAGGAAAATGGATGGACATGTTGAAGTAATCCGAAAGAGAAGCGGAGACGTGCTTACAATTTATCTTGAGCCGGAACACCAAGCCTGGTTCTTCTTCAGTTATACACGCGGACTTCTGCAGACGATTTCTTCTTACAGTGGATACAACGATGCCATCAATAAAGTAAAACCTGAAAAGCGGTATGTGAAAGGCGAAAAGGATCAGCTGCCTTTTGAATACATGCTTTCCACAGACAGAAAGGTGAAAGATTTTTTAAGAAAACTTGAACCTAAACAAGAAGAAGAAGAAAAATAAAAACATTGATCATTCATTGCTTACTGTACCTAACATACTCGGTTTAATACTCGCTTACCTCATCGGTTCGTTCCCATCTGCTGTAACAGTTGGGAAAACATTCTATGGAATTGATGTACGTGAATACGGAAGTGGAAATGCCGGAGCAACCAACACATTCCGCGTGCTGGGTAAACGCGCAGGAATTCCCGTCCTCATCATGGACATTGCGAAGGGATTCATTGCTGTTAAGATCGCTTACTTCATTGGAGATTATGAACCGCTCTCGAAGGAGGCGTTTATCGATTTCGAACTTGCGCTTGCTGTGTGCGGTTTGCTCGGTCATATTTTTCCGGTGTATGTTGGTTTCCGCGGTGGCAAAGGGGTTGCAACGATGCTTGGAATATTAATCGGAGTGCATCCGGAAGCTTCGCTTATCTGTGCCGGAGTGTTTCTTCTTTCTTTGTTCATCACCGGATTTGTTTCCTTCAGCAGCATTCTCAGTGGTTTGACTTTTCCTGTAGTGATCATGGTTTTCTACAGTACGAATTCAAGTATCAATATTTTCTCTCTTGCTGTTGCTATCCTCATCCTTGTTACACATCAACGCAATATTGAACGATTGATAAAAGGAGAAGAGTCAAGGGTGAAATGGCATCCGAAGGCGAAGAAGAAAACAGTGTGAGTTTAAAGTTCAAAGTTCAAAGTAAAATATCAACGTGCTGTTTCCCCGTAACCTGAAGGAAAAAAGTGTTTATTTCTTTTCGATGATCATCAGTAAATTGATCAATGGAAAAAAAAATGTCCGGGAATTTTCTTTTCAGAATATTTTGTGCATTCGCGAAGATGAGATCGGGGATCTCTGCTATTCGCTCCCTGTTTTTAAATCATTGAAGCAACAATTTCCAAATGCAAAAATTACATTGTTGTGCAAACCGTTTGCAGTTTCATTGGTGGAAAATGATCCTTCTATTGATAAAGCAATAAGTAATTGGAGCGATCTGGCCGGTAATTACGATTTGATCGTGGACTTAAGAGGAAGTATGAAAAGCAATCGATATGCATTGATGCATCGCCCGAAGATCAGGCTGGACAGGGGAACTGTACGTTTCAGAAATAAAATGAAAGGCACTCATCCGCATGAAGTGATTACCAATCTTTCTGTTATTGAACCTTTGCTCAATGACAAAAGCAAAGTAAGCGCTCCTGAACTTTATTTCGGGGATGAGGAATTGAGAAAAGCTGAAGCATTTGTTTCTTCTAATACAATTCGATCATTTGCTGTTATTCATGCAGGAGCAAGACGTGAACTTAGGAAATGGTCGCTGAAGAATTATGCTGCAATCGCTGCATACCTAAAAGAAAAAAAAGAACTCGATATTATTTTCTGTGGAGACCAAACGGATGTAAAGGATATTGAAGCCATTCAGCAAACGCTTTCTTTCAGAACATTTTCCATGGCAGGAGATTTTAGCCTTTCTGCATTTGCTGCGCTGGTTTCAAAAGCATCGGTTTTCATTGGCAATGAAAGTGGTCCACTGCACATTGCTTCTGTTGCAGGAGCACCAAGCCTTGGTTTGTTCGGTCCGGGCGAACCGCATGTTTTTTATCCGAAAGGAAAAAGAACGGCTTTTCTTCATCATGTTCTTGAATGTAATCCCTGTGACCAGATCCACTGCGTTCATCCGGATAATCCGTGCGTACAAAGAATTACTCTTGAAGAAGTGAAAAATAAAATTGAGTGGTTGCTGAGCAAAGAAGCTTAGACACGTTTCAGTTTCCGCAGGTGCTTTTAATATATTCTTCCAGTTTTAAATTGCTGTTAAGTTCATTGGCTTTCTTAAAATCAGCACAGGCTTTATCCGGTTTCTTTGAAAGATAATAGGTGAACCCGCGTCTCGCATAAGCTTGAGCATACCTGGGATTGATGACAATCGCAATGTTGCAGTCCCTGATCGCAGAAAGAATAATTTCCTTGTCAACTACTGCATGCAACATTCTGTTTGTCGCTCTTCGTACATAAGCATCTGTAAAATGAATGTTATAATCAATTGCTTTGTTGTAACAATCAAAAGCAGCATCCCATTTTTTTATACTGTCATTTTTTAACCCTTCATGGAAATATTCGTTTCCCTTTTTAATACACTCAGGAGAGTTGCATTGATTCTGTTCCAGCAACGGCAATGCTTCTTCCTCCTCATATGTTTTTCTTACATACGATTCATAAGTAGAACCCCTGAAAAAATTGTGAAACTGTCGTTGGTTTGAAAGGACAGAGAAAGGAATGACCAGGAGGAAAAATAAAAATGGAATAAGCAGTTCTCTGAAAATTCTTTTTTCCGCAACAGGATCTGTATGCTGAAAGAAGAAATACCGAACAAGGAAAAATACAAGAACGATTAAACCAACAAAGCCGACCCAAAGAAGATTCTCTCCTGAATTCCAGTATTGATTACGAAAGAGAAAAGCTATGCTTGAAAGAGCAAAATAAAAATGACCCAATGCCAGAAGATGCGCTACACCGTTTCTTTCCTTTCGGTGACTGATGGATCTGAATCCTGAAATGAAAAACAGTGTTGCCAGCAATATTAAGGTAACAATCAAAAGCAGCGAAGCTCCCGGAATCATGAACTTCCGGAGCACAAGTCCGATACAGGTTACAAATAATAAGAACAGTTGCTTTTCTCTTCGGTTCTTCATTTCAATTTCCTGCATCAAGATTACTACAATTTCTAAAAACAAAAAAGCTCTCCCCGGAAAGGAAGAGCTTTTTCTCAACTGTTAAAATTATTAATGCGAACTTCCCATCGATTTTTTTAATGCATCCATCGTAGTCATTTTGTAACCTTCAGGAATTATAAAC
>JAYTXY010000001.1:0-23872 GCA_043742705.1 Bacteroidota bacterium | reverse complement strand
AATTCGAAATCCGCAATGCTTCTAATCCAGGTTAATCTTTTTCACGGCAGTCTTGTATCATTACAGACTTTCTTCGATCTTACCTTTTCCTTCACGAATAACAACAGGAGTTTCGCCTGTGCAATCGACTACAGTAGAAGGTTGCACATCGCTGTAACCACCATCTACAATCAAACTAACCTGGTCAGAAAAATGTGATTCAATGTCAGAAGGGTCCGTTGTGTATTCAATGATGGCATCATCATCATGCACGGAAGTTACCATCAACGGATGTCCAAGTTCCTTAACAATAGTTCTTGCGATCTGATTATCCGGAACACGGATTCCGATTGTCTTTTTATTTGACTTGAAGATGTTAGGAACATTGCTGTTTGCATTCAGGATAAATGTAAATGGTCCGGGTAAAGATTTTTTCATTAGCCGGAAAATTTCAGTACTGAATGGTTTGGTGAAATCAGAAATATGACTGAGATCATAACACAGAAAAGAAAAATTCGCTTTTTCTAATTTGATATTTTTCAACCTGCAGATTTTTTCAATCGCTTTATTATTCTGTATGCTGCAAGCCAACGCATACACAGTATCCGTTGGAATGATCACAACTTCCCCGCTCTTCAATGCATCAACAACTTTTTTGATGTGAAGCTGGTTCGGGTTATCAGGGAAGATTTGTAGTAGCATGGTTAAAATGTGCTAATGTGATAATTAGCTAATTAGCCAATGAAGCGTAAGAATAATTTTTGACATCAACACATTTTCAAACCGAAGATTTTCATTCATCCTCGCATTAGCTAATCAGCACATTCGCTAATCGGCTAATTATTTTTTCGCATCTGCCAGAAACTTCGCAAGTCCGCTGTCAGTCAACGGATGTTTCAGCAAATCGAGAATAGCGCTCAACGGACACGTTGCTACATCAGCTCCCGCTTCAGCACAACGGATGATATGCATCGAATGACGAATTGATGCTGCCAGCACTTGAGTTTTGTAATCATACACTCTGTAAATGTGAACAATCTGGTTGATCAACTCGACACCATCGTAGCTGATATCATCCAGTCTTCCGATGAAAGGGGAAACATACGTTGCACCGGCCTTTGCGGCAAGCAAGGCTTGTCCGGCAGAGAACACGAGCGTACAATTCGTTTTAATTCCTTTCGAAGAAAAATATTTCAATGCTTTAACACCATCTTTGATCATCGGAATTTTTACTACTATCTGCTTATGCAAAGAAGCGAGATGTTCACCTTCTGCAATCATCCCTTTCAGGTCTGTGGAGATTACTTCCGCGCTAACATCACCGGTAACAATGTTGCAGATGTCAACATAATGTTTCAGGATGTTGTCTTCACCTTTAATTCCCTCTTTCGCCATGAGGGAAGGGTTGGTAGTAACACCATCCAAAACGCCAAGATCTTGTGCTTCTTTAATCTGTTCCAGGTTCGCTGTGTCAATAAAAAATTTCATCGTTAATTATTTATTATTGGGTTATTAGTATAATTCTCACTTTCAAGAACGCGAAATTACAAAAGTCATTCATTCCGTCAGAAAAAGTAATGAACAGGCTTTAAGTGGTAAATCTACAGTGATTTTAACGGTTCAATCCACCAAAACATGAATCTATTTCTATCTTTGCAGCAAATATTTAGACTATGAAATTTGATACACTAGCTGTCCATGCCGGCATCACACCGGATCCATCAACAGGAGCAATTCTCCCTCCGATTTTTCAAACTGCAACCTATGTACTCGATGAAGTTGGAGTAGGGAAAGGATATGATTATACTCGTGCATCCAATCCTACAAGAGCTGTTTTGGAAGCAAACATTGCAGCGCTGGAAGGCGGTAAGCACGGTATTGCATATGCATCCGGAATGTCAGCTGTAGATGCTGTCATGAAGTTCTTTAATCCCGGCGATCACATTGTATGCAGCGATGATGTGTACGGAGGAGTTTCCCGTCTATACAACGATGTACTGTCACGTTACGGATTGGAATTCACATACGTAGATACTTCTTTTCCTGATCGTGTTGAAAAAGCAATTCAAAAAAACACGAAAATGATCTGGGTGGAAACACCAACGAATCCGTTATTAAAAGTAACTGACCTTTCTGCAATTTCAAAGATTGCCAAAGCGAATAAAATTCTTTTCGGAATTGACAACACGTTTGCAACTCCGTATTTGCTTCGTCCGCTTGAATTCGGTGCTGACATTGTTCTTCACAGCACAACGAAATACATCAGCGGCCACAACCAGATCATCGGTGGAATGGTAGTCGTGAACGATGATAAGATGCACGCTCAACTGAAACTCATTCAAAAGAGTCTTGGTGCTGTTCCAAGTCCTTTCGATTGCTGGCTGATCTTACTTGGTGTAAAAACGCTTGCCATCAGAATGGAGCGTCATTGCGCGAATGCGATGAAGGTTGCGAATTATCTTGAACAACATGAAAAGGTGAAAAGAGTGATGTATCCCGGATTAAAAAGTCATCCGCAACATGAAATTGCAAAGGCGCAAATGAAAGGCTTTAGCGGCATGATTACATTTGAATTAAAAGGTACGATTGAATCAGGTATTCGCCTGATGAACAACGTGAAATTATGTGCACTTGCAGAAAGTCTGGGTGCCGTAGAAAGCATGATTACTCATCCTGCATCAATGACTCATGCTTCTGTTCCGAAAGACGTTCGTGAAGCAAGAGGATTAACGGATGGAATTGTTCGCTTGTCTGTTGGTATTGAAGATCCGGATGATATCATTGCTGATCTTGAACAGGCTCTTAAGAAAGTAGAGCCGATGGCAGTTAAAGCCGAAACCGTAAGAGCTTAAACAGCCTTTCATCAACGGATGGAAATGAAAAATGGGTAAGCACTCTGCATCGCACCGCTCAACCATTTATCCTTGCTGCATTCCTGCCCTGGGGAGGTTCGTGGGAGCTGGTCGTACAGGACTTACCCGCGACAAAATTAAAATTTCTTTTTAGAATCAGAGTTTTATTTTTCTAAAAGTGTATTTAATTTGTACTATGTTTTCAGTATCACGTATTTTGACAGCTGATTTAATTTTTATATTTGCCTGCAAACACATTTGAAAATGAATAACACATCTCCTTTTAAAACAGGTGCTTACTATGGTTTACTTAGTGCATTGTGTAGCTTTGCTTGGTTTCTTATTGTTTTTTTTATTGGCAAAAATTCTTTTGGGCCGTGGAGTTGGCTGGCTGCGTGGGTACCAATAGCCTTCATTATAATTGGCATAAAGGTTCACCGTGACCGTGATTTGGGCGGTCCTATATCGTTTGGCAGGTGTTTAGGTGTAGCCATGATTGTCGCAGTTTGCGCTTCTTTATTGTTTGCAATACTTTCATTTGTTTTTACATCAATACTTGGTGATAATTTAATTGTAGCCCACATTACTGAGGCTGAAGAAGGCATGGAAAAGGCAAAAGGATTTTTAAGTGAGGAGATGTTTGATAAAGCCATGCAAGCAATTGAAGAAATGAAGGCTGATCATATGAAAGCACTGCGACAAATTGTATTTGGAAATTTTGTTTGGGGAATGATTGGTGAATTTTTTGTCGCTATAATTGCTTCTGCCGTTATGAAAAAAAAGGAGAATCCATTTACCAATCAAATATAATTTTTTCCTTTCAACGCTTAAATTGTATTCACCTTACCGTAAACTGGTGAACTTTGAACTAAGAACTTTGAACTAAGCATGAACATCTCAGTCGTCATACCCCTTTACAACGAAGACGAATCCTTACGCGAATTGTGTGAATGGATAGCTCGTGTGATGAAAGAAAATAATTTTTCCTATGAAGTAATTTTAGTCGATGATGGAAGCAAGGATAATTCATGGAATGAAATCGAAAAGATTGCTGCGGAAAACTCTGCTGTCAAAGGAATTCGATTCCGAAGAAATTATGGAAAGAGTGCTGCACTCAATGAAGGCTTCGGAGTTGCGGCCGGCGATGTTATCATTACGATGGATGCTGATCTCCAGGATAGTCCTGATGAAATTCCCGGGTTGTACAAACTGATCAAAGAAGACGGATACGATTTAATTTCCGGCTGGAAGAAGAAACGTCACGATCCGATTTCAAAAACAATTCCAAGCAAGTTCTTCAATTGGACAACACGAAAAATGTCAGGCATCAGCAACTTGCATGATTTTAATTGCGGCCTGAAGTCTTATAAGAAAGATGTGGTTAAGAGTATTGAAGTGTATGGTGAAATGCATCGCTACATTCCCGTAATTGCAAAATGGGCGGGCTTTTCAAAAATAGGGGAGAAGGTAGTGGAACATCGCGCCCGGAAATACGGTGTCACGAAGTTCGGCTGGGAACGATTCATCAATGGTTTTCTCGATTTACTTTCGATTACGTTTGTATCACGCTTCGGAAAAAGACCCATGCATTTATTTGGGTTGCTTGGAACTTTAATGTTTTTTGTTGGACTTCTTTCTGCGGGTTATTTGGGAGTGTATAAACTCTGGTCCGTTTATAATCACGAGAATGTACGCCTGTTAACGGAGCGTCCTTCATTTTACATTGCACTCACCTGCCTCATCATCGGCTCGCAAATGTTCTTAGCAGGATTTTTGGGAGAACTTGTTTCCCGAAATTCATCTGGGAAAAATGCCTATAAAATTGAAAAGAAGATTGGGTTAAATTAGTTCACTTGTTCATTCGTCATTTACCAATGAACTATTGAACTAATCAACTAATCAACTATTGAACCATTGAACCATTGAACTACTATTTACTTCCAGGCCTTTACTAATAATCCCGTCCCTGTTTTATGCTTTCCGCTTACATCAAAATAATTCAACACAAACGAGATTGGATAAGCAATGATGTAGTAGAAAGGTAAAATGATAAAACCGATGATTGGTAATTTACCAAGAAACTGAATCGGGTATTTCATCGACAGCTTCCACGAAATTTTTCCAGGCGCACCGTACGTATAACGTGCTTCCACTTTTGAAAATCCCGCTGATCGTAACTTATCTTCTATCTCTTTGATGTTGTAGCCATCGCGCACATGTTCCTCGATAAAAGAAGTGTCACTGTCTTCCTTCACATCACTTCCGCCCTGGTCGCTGGGAGTTGAGATGATCAACATACCACCTTTTTTCATTGAGGTAACAAAATTTTTAAACACCAGAACATCTTCGAGAATGTGCTCCATCACGTCAATGGAAATTACCAAATCATACGTATCCGGTTTCGTAAACTTTGTAAGGTCTGCAATTTCAAAAGTCACATTCTTCCTTCCAATCTGTTGGAAAAATTGACTGCAGTCTGCCACTTGTTCATCCTTAACATCTACTGCAAGAATTTCCCAGTTCGGATTTTTGCCACTGAGCCAATACGAATATTGCCCGAACCCTGAACCTGCATCAAGTATCTTTATATCGTTTCCCTTATCTGCCGACCACTTATTCAGTTCCTTGTGAATGTGCCATGCGCGCAGCAACAATAAGTCAAGCAGATTGTAAAAAAGTTTGCGCAGAAAAGGTGACTTGTTAAAGACATTACCCAACTTGCGCTTTATCGGATCGTATTGCATTCGTTAATTTTTAAGAGCGGCAAAAATAGTAACATTTATCTATATTTGACCGCTTTATGAATGGTAGCCAGAAAAAGAAAATAGTCATTATCGGTCCCGCATATCCTTACCGCGGAGGGAACTCCTTGTACGTGACTTCCGTCTATCACGAACTAAAGAATCATTTTGATGTGAAGGTCTATAATTACAAATTGTTGTATCCTTCATTATTGTTTCCCGGCACAACACAGTTGGATAAAAGCAATGTGGCAATTAATCCCGTTCCGAATGAGCGTGTTGTCAATTCCATTAACCCGTTTAATTGGTTTCGTGTGGCTTCAATGCTTAAAAAGGAAAATGCTGATTTAATTGTTTTCGATTGGTGGCATCCGTTTTTCTCTATGTGTCACTATTCAATTTCCAAACTAATCTCTAAAAAATACCGGAATAAAATTCTTTTTATCACGGAGAATGTAGTAGCTCATGAATCACATCGATTCGAAAAAGTACTTACAAAAACAGGATTGAGTAATGCGAATTTTTTTCTTGCCTTATCCAACGTGGTTGAAAATGATTTGAAAAAATATTTTCCTGCAAGAAAAATCTTTCGCTCTGAACTTCCTGTCTATGATTGCTACGACATGCATCAGAAGTTCAACGATGCTGAAACCAGAAAGGAACTTGGCATTCAGCCCAATGAAAAGGTATTGCTTTTCTTTGGCTACATCAGAAAATATAAAGGCTTGAATGTGTTGATTGATGCAATGCCTGGAATATTAAAGTCATTGCCTGATGTAAAACTTTTAATCGTTGGTGAATTTTATGATGAAGAAGAAAACTATCGTAAACAAGCCGCAGAGCTAAGTCTGACGGATAAGATTATTTTTGTCAGTCGGTTTGTTCCGAATGAAGAAGTCGAAAAGTTCTATGCTGTCAGTGATCTTGTTGTGATGCCTTATCTTAGTGCCACCCAAAGTGGTGTATTGAACATTGCATACGGATTTGAAAAACCTGTTGTTGTAACGGATGTTGGCGGACTAACCGAAAGTGTTGAAGAAGGAAAGACCGGAATTATCATTCAGCCCGGAGATCCGAAAAGTTTAATGGATGGTGTCCTGAAATTCTTTTCGATAAAGGATTCGGTGAACTTTAAAGAGAACATCCGGAAAAAGGTAAATGAAAATGTGTTTTCAAAATTGCATGAAGTGTTTAAAGATATTATTGAGCATACAAAATAAGACGGAAACTTTGAAGCAGAACATCTTCGAATAACAACCATGATTTTAAAAACAGATTGTAAATATTTTATCGGTGATCGCCCCTGTAAATTCAGCAAGGCCGAAGGCGTGATGTGTAATGATTGCGGTTATTATTCTCCCGTTAAATTTAAGATCATTATCATCAAGCTGGATGCTTTGGGCGATGTGCTTCGAACTACCAGTTTGCTTTCAGCATTGAAGAAACAACACCCAGATTCGTTTGTTACCTGGGTTACGATGTCGGATGCAAAAGACGTTTTTAAAAATAACCCCAATGTGGATGAATTGCTTTTTTATGAAAACACTTTCACCACGCATAAAATTCTGAATGAAAAATTTGATTTGCTCATTCATCCTGATGCTTCGCCTACTAGTGCTGCGATGGCTACAACCGTAAACGCAAAGGAAAAGCGCGGATATGTGTTGAATGAAATGGGAAAGGTAGTTCCCGCAAACAAGGAAGCTGAAACATGGCTGGAAATGGGTGTGTTTGATCAATTAAAAAAAGCAAATTCAATAACTTACCAGGAACACATTCATCGACTTTCAAAATTGCCGTACGAAAAAGGAGAGATTCAACTTTTCCTGAACGATGAAGAGGAAAATTTTGCAAAGCAGTTTTCTGAAAAGAACAATCTTTCAAGATTTAAGACATTGGTTGGTTTGAACACAGGCGCAAGCAAACGCTGGCAGTTGAAACAATGGCGCGATGAAGGATTTGTTGAACTTATTGAAAAACTTCAGCAGCACAAAGATGTTGGCATCTTGCTGTACGGTGGAGAAGAAGAAAAAGAAAAGAATGATCTCTTGAAGAAGAAATTTCCAAACGTAATCGACACCGGAAGCAACAACAGCTTGCGACAGTTTTTTGCATTGATGAGTTTGCCTCATATTGTTCTTACCGGAGATACCATGGCTTTGCATGTGGCGACTGCTTTCAGGAAAAAAGTAATTTGCTATTTTGGTCCAACAAGTGCAAATGAAATTGAAGATTATGGACGGATGATAAAAATTCAACCCGACATGGATTGTCTGGTGTGTTACAAGCAACAGTGTGACTTTAATCCGAACTGTATGCAGTTGATAAGTTCCGGGATGATTAATGATGCTGTGATTAAATCACTGGAAAATTAATTGTCTGCTTTTCATCAATGAAAAAATATTTTTTCTTCCTTCTGATCTTCTCTTGCTTTTCTACTTCAGGATTTTCAACAACGTTAAGCGGACTTGTTACCGAAGAAGGAGACAAGCCATTACCTTTTGTAAATGTGTATTTACAGGGAACAACCATTGGTACCACTGCAAACATTGCCGGCAAATTTTCGCTTGACCTGAAACCCGGAAGCTACGATCTTGTTTTTCGGCTGATTGGTTACAAGCAACACGTTGAGAAAATTACTGTTGCTGAAAGTCCGGTCTTATTGAATGTGAAACTTTTCCCGGAAGCGTATCAATTAAAAGAAGTGCATGTAAATGCTTCGGCTGAAGATCCTGCATATGCGATCATTCGAAATGCTCAGAAGAAAAGGAAGGCTTATCTGAATGAAGTGAAGAGTTATTCCTGCGATGCTTATGTGAAGTCAACGCAGAAAATGATTTCTCATCCTGATAAAATCCTTGGGATGAAAGTGGACATGTCAGAAACAATTGATTCTACAACTGGCATATTTTACCTGAGTGAATCAGTCTCGAAACTGTATGTTAAGCGTCCGGATCGAACCAAGGAAATTATGGTTTCATCAAAAGTAAGCGGACACAATCGTTCTTTTAGTTTCAACCAGGCAACAGATCTCATGATTGATTTTTATGAAAGCCTGATTCAGTTCGGAGACCTCAGTGAGCGCGGATTTGTTTCTCCACTTTCTTCTTCTGCGATGTTCTATTATAAATATCGCCTCGAAGGAACATTTTTTGAGAACGGAGAGACGGTAAATAAAATCAAGGTGATTCCGAAACGTTCTACAGATCCGGTTTTTCAAGGTGACATTTACATACTCGATGATTCATGGCGCATACACAGCACCGATCTATTCATCACGAAAGATCAGCAGATAGAATTTTTAGATACGTTGCAGATTCATCAATCCTATGTTCCTGTGGAAAAGAATGCCTGGATGAGTTTTTCAAGTCAATTGAGTTATGTTTTTGGAATTTTCGGTTTTCATGGTAGGGGAGTGGTGCTTGGAATTAACAACAATTACAATGTTCACCCTGATTTTGCCCCTCACTTTTTTGACGGAGAAGTGATGAAGATCAACAAGGAAGCGAACAAAAAGGATTCATCGTATTGGGAGCAAGCTCGTCCCATTCCGTTGATTGCGGAAGAAAGAAAGGATTATCACACACGAGATAGTACTTCAGTCGTGTATGAATCGAAATCTTACCGCGATTCAATGGACAGGGAGGATAATAAGTTTGATCTTTTCGGAACGTTACTTACCGGGTACTCTTATTCAAAAAGCTATTCAAAGGAATCGTTTTACATTTCTCCATTGATAAGCAACGTCCAGTTTAATACGGTGGAAGGATTGAATCTCAGTTTGAGTCTTAGTCATTCAAAAAGATCTAAAGATGATCCGTGGAGAAGACGAACGTATGGAACCAACGTGCGTTATGGGTTTTCAAATCATCATTTTAACGGAAATATTTTTTATCATGGCAAATACGACCCTGACAAGCTTGCCTCGTATGTAGTTGCAGCCGGAAGCGATATGGTTCAGTTTAACAACAACAAACCAATCAGTGAATTAATCAATACAGCATACAGCCTGATGGGTGAAAAGAATTTCATGAAAATTTATGAGAAGCGTTTTATTTCTGCCGGTCACATGACAGAATTAGTAAACGGAATAAGGCTGGAAACAAGTGCAGAATATGCTGACCGTTTGCCGCTTGTAAATACTACCCGTTACTCTTTTATAAATGTAAAAAACAGAGAGTACATCTCCAATGATCCGCTGTACCCGGAATCAGACAGTTTGCATTTCAGGAACAATCAATCTTTATCACTCGATATAAACGTCCGCATTCGTTTCAGACAGGAATATATGAGCACCCCGGATGGGAAACACATTATCGGTTCTAAATATCCAGCGCTTAAGTTGTTTTACAGGAAAGGAATCAAAGACATAGCCGGCAGTGACGTATGCTATGATTTTATCAGCGGAGAAGTGAGCGACAGGATGAGGCTGGGACTGCTTGGTACATTTGAGTACAATGTTTCGTATGGAAGGTTTGTGAACAAGCAAAGTGTTTATTTGATGGACGCTCATCATTTCAACGGTAACCTGACGTTTCTTTCTTCGTTCGGATTGAATGATTTCAAACTTTTAGATTATTATCGTTACTCAACCGTTGATCCATATTTTGAAGCACATGCCGAACACAATTTTGGAGGATTGTTCCTCAATAAAATTCCGCTCATCAGGAAACTCAAACTGAATGAAGTTGGCGGAGTTCATTATTTCCATACCGATCAGTTGAAAAATTATCTTGAACTTTCTATCGGAATTGAAAAACTCAGCCTGTTCCGTGTCGATTTTGTTACTTCCTTTGCAGACGGAAAGAAAGCGAGCGCAGGATTTGTCTTCGGACTGAAAGGAATTTTCTGATCTCGTGAAGCTTCCTAAATTTGCAACCCTAAAATTGATTGCCACACAACATGTATAAAACACTTCGACAGTTTAAGAAGGATATGAAAAAGAACCTGAAGGGATACACCAAATTCCTGAAAGGTCTCGGACGAAAAAGAATAAAAGGACTCGCTTCGAAAGTAAATCGTTTACACAAAGACG
This sequence comes from Bacteroidota bacterium, assembly GCA_043742705.1. Lineage (GTDB taxonomy): Bacteria > Bacteroidota > Bacteroidia > AKYH767-A > 2013-40CM-41-45 > JAPLDA01. The sequence continues at coordinate 13,265 of JAYTXY010000001.1, read as the reverse complement.
CCTACGAGAAGATTGACTGCGGTCAATGTGCGAATTGCTGCAAGACCATGACGCCAACGTATACAAAGGCAGACGTGACACGTATTTCGAAGCATGTTGGAATGACGGAAAAGGAATACTGGAAAAAATATTTAGTGGTGGATGAGAACAAGGATATCGTTCACCAGAAAACTCCGTGTCATTTTCTCGACAAGAGCAACCGGTGCACAATTTATGCGATTCGACCGGCTGATTGCAGATTGTATCCACATACTCAGCGAAAAGATTTTTTGTACCAGCGTGATATTCATATTCAGAATTTAGAGTATTGTCCGATTACATACCACATTGTTGAGAAACTCAACGAGATGGTGATGGATAAGAAGTGAGAATTATTTTTTAACACTATTTATTTTGCTTATGTAGTCTGCATCTTCAGCATAATTTGCTCCAAGAAAAGCCAGGTATTTTTCTTTTAACTTGAAACATTCGTCCTGCCAGAGTTTGTAATCTTTCACGCAATCCTGCCAAGTTGCATAGACAGCATAATTATTTTTCTGGCTGTATTTTTTCAATTCTTTCTGTGAGCCGATAACAATCGTGTTGGTTTCAGGAAGAAAGAGTCCGACAGCAGCAGTTGATCTTTTGAAAGGATAACGCATTCCGCATAAGTTATTCGCCCTCACAGATAAGTAAGATGACAAGTGACCGGATTCAATCTGCAATTGAGCAAAAACTTCTTTTCGGCAGGCAACTTCCTGGTTCTTTAATTCAAGCATCAGGTTATCAGCCGTAAGTGGTTGATTTTGTTTTATTTTCAATAGAGCATCAGCAGAATCAATTAGTGCATTTTTAGTGAAACTGTAGTCGCTGAATGTGAACAGAAAGATGAACACAAAGAGGAATAAGGCGAATATTTTGTTCCAAAACCTGGAATGGAAGGTGAAAGGCACTGACCCCAGGTAATTTTCACATTCGCTGTTCATGCAAATGGTTTGATTGTTTTCCTGATGAGCTAACTTAGAATGACAACAGCTTGTTTTCATCTTTTTAGTTTTTTAGTTAACGTGCGTAGGGTTAACGAGGCTGTGTGTCTGTGATAGTTCTAAAGTAGGTTGATGGACGTCAGTACGCTTGGGTTTTCTGGTAAACGTCTTGAAATCTTCTGCCAATACAGCAATAAACTTGGCTCATTGCCTCTAAATTCAAATCCCATTTCGTCTTATAATTAATGTTATGTTAAATATAATATATCAAAATAAGGGAGGAAAGTTCCTCCCTTAGGTCAACGATTGGTTTCCGTTCGCTTCATTTCTGCTCTAAGAGCGCCTTCATTTTATTGTAATTTTCTGTCTCCCCTAACCTGACGTAAAGTTGCTTTAGTGAATTTGCGGTCCTTTTATAAGTGTTATTATCATCCTCTGTCTTCTTTGGATTCAAATCTAAAGCAGCTTCTAAATACGGTTTAGCTTTTTTAAACAGACCTTCATACTCCTTTTTAGCCTTGTCAAACTCTTCGTTCGACTTTGCATTTGCTGACGACTTGATAATATCCGCAGCCTTGTTAAAATACATCGTTCCTAATGCATAATTAGCATCCAGGCTATTTTGGTTTAATTCAATCACTTTTTTATAATCAGTTTCAGCTTTCACATAATCAACTTTGTTTTCATACAATGTTCCGCGGTTATAATAAAGCAATTCGCTTTCCGGATTCAAATCAATGGCATTTGTAAACTTCTCGATTAGCGCGTCAATTTTTCCCTGCGCACTGTAAATATTGATCTCTGCGTTTAAGAGATTTGTGTTTTCGTCAAAAATTTTCCGTCCCTGTTCAACATAGCTTAGCGCTTTTACAGTATCTTTTTCATCAAGATAAACCTTGCTCATCTGTAAATAGATATTCGGATCGTTGTATTTTCCGTCAATCAATTTCTGCAGATACAATTTTGCTTTTGCATCGTCCTTCGATTTGATACCTGTCTTTGCAAGGTTGTAATTGATAATGTCAGGCGTAATCGTATTTCTCTTGAGGTTGTTGTCTTTGTCAAACGGAATAATGTCCATCGTAAGATTAAAATATCTGGTTGCTCGTTCATAGTCTCCTTTATTCAACGCTGCTGTAGCCTTGTTGTAAAGCCTCACTCCTGAAATCCAGATGTTGTTATCGCAATCTTCAGTAAAATTTTTCTTGGCATCTGTTTTTTTACAGTTGATGAAGCTTACAGCAGATTTTTCGATAGCATCAACATCCAGACTTTTTATTGCTTCCAATGTGTCCTGATCCATTTCCAGAAAAATTCTGCCCCTATAATACCACATCTTCGGATCGTTTGAAGTCTGCTCATTTACAGCTGCCAGATCAATAAAATTCTTCGCATCCGTTAGATCCTTTAATCGGCCTGCGCTGGTCTTTGTGTATTTAAGATCCTTGTATGAATTGGCTGCACTTTGCACATTAAAGTTTTGCGAAAAACCTGCAAGTGAAACAATCATAAAACAAAACAACAACCTGGTTCTCATACGCTTCAACTGAATTAAATTGTTTAATGCTGAACTAAACTTGGATGAACAGTCCGGCTTATTTTATTAGTTAGTTCAATTCTATTTCTTTTACTTTTCCATAGCCCAGTTTCTCAAGTTTATCTTTTATCAGGTATTTATTTCCAACTACGAGAATTACCATCTTGTCAGGATCAATGTATTTCTTAGCCAGCTCATTCATTTCACCTTTTGATAAATCCTTTAGAACCGTTGTTTGTGTAGTCGTGTAATCTTTCGGAAGATTGAACCGGATAATCTGAGACAAAAATCCTGCCTTTTGAAATGGCGACTCATAACGCAGCGCCTCACTGTTCAATATTGAACTCTTTGTAAAGGCAACTTCTTCATCCTTTAAACCGCCCGTACGGTAATCAATTACATTCTGCATCACTTCTTTCAATGCTGAATCAGTTGCTGATCTTTTTACACTGGCGCTGATCTGAAAAGTTCCCGGATATTTTGATCCGTTAAACCCGGAATAAATTCCATATGTCCACGCCTTTTTCTCGCGAAGATCCAGGTTCAGCCTGCTGTTGAATGATCCGCCGAGTGCATAATTTGTTGCATTGCATTTGAAAAAATCTCCTGTTGGATTGAAAGCAAGTCCCGGACTTCCAATGATGATCACAGACTGTGCAGCATCATCTTTGTGAGACAAATAAATCTGAGTTTGCTGAATTGGTGCAAAGCCTGCAAACTCAGGAAGCTTCACTTCTTTCCCTTGCCACTTGGTTAAGAAGTCAAGTTTCGGCATCACGTCTTTTTCACTGATATCTCCCACGATCACCAACTGGGAAACAGACGGAGAATAATTTTGCGAATAATAATTCTTTACATCGTCCAGGGTAAGTTTTTTGAAATTCTTATAAGAAGTATAACTGCCGAAGACAGTGTTTCCGTAAATCAGGTTATTAAATAATTTTGCAGCAGTGGCTTGCGCAACTTTTTTCTCGTTCTCAATTGATTCAAGTAATTGTCTTCTCACACGTTTGAAATCAGAAGCGTCAAAGCGCGGTCTGAACAATTCTTCTTCGAGAAGTTTCAATGTAGCATCAAGATTCTTTACAAGACTATTCACAGAAATTGTTGTGCTGCGCGCGCCACCGTTAAATGAAATTGAACTCCCAAGTTTTTCAAGCTCTGCACTGAACTGCTCTGTTGTAAAATTCTTGGTTCCCTCATCCATCATTGCAGCAGTGAGTTGTGACAATCCAACTTTTTTCAAGTCAGTTCCGGAAACCATGTCACCACCTTCCATCGTGATTTGAAGAAAAACAGTTGGCGTTTCTGTCGTCTGTGTTCCAATCACTTTCATTCCGTTTTTCATTTGACTCGTATAATACGCTGGAACTACAGGTGCTTTCGGAGTTGCTTCGACAGGTCTTTTGCTACGGTCGAAACTGTCCTTTGCCTTGTTGTATTTTAATCCGCTGTACTGAGGATCCTCTGTAATTTTTGCGTTGGCATACGGGTTATAGCTTTTCACTGAATCCTTTGAATCAGGATCTTTTGGATACACATTTACAATAGCAGCATGTTTATCCTTAATGTATTTATTGAAGACACGAACAATGTCATCTTTTGTAACCTTGTCGTAACGATCATATTCATCAGAAAGATTGAACTGCTTGCCAACGAAGGTATGCCAATGAATAAGTAGGCTTGATTTATCAGCAACACTTGTTCCCTGGTCAATAATTTGTGCTTCCGTCCTTGCTTTTACACGTTGTAATGCTTCGTCAGTAATTCCTGATTTCTCAAATTCGTCAATGGTTGCATGAATCTTCTTTTCAGTCTCATTGAAATTCTTTTCCACGTTTGCATGCATCTTTGCTTTGTAATCTTCCATGCTTGTCGGCTGCTCACTGAATTCATTATCAGGATAAGAAAAAATCTGGATCTGGAATTCCCCTGCTAATTCACCCGTAGAATGACTAATGCCCGCATCAACCGCCTTTTCAGTTTTTACAAAATTCTTGTAAAAGATGGAGTTGTTCCCCTCACCCATCATGCTTGCAAGCAAATCAAGAGCTGCTTCATCACGGTGATAGCTTGGAACAGTTGGATATACCATCAGGATCAGAGGAAAGTAAACGTTGTCAATGTAATTTGCATATTGGTCATTGGCAAGAATGGGAGCAGGAACACGAAGTTTTTTAACTTCAGGACTGGAAGGAATTGAGCCAAAATATTTCTCCGTTAAAGCCAGTACATCTTTAGAATTCACATCACCTGAAACAGCAAGTACAGCATTGTTAGGTCCATACCACCGAAGGAAAAAACTTTTCAGGTCATCTACAGTTACCCGATCAAGATCATCTGTATAACCAATGGTTGGCCAACTGTAAGGGTGGCCTGACGGATACAATGCCTGGTTCAACACTTCCTCAAAGGCGAGTGCATAAGGTTGGTTTTCGAAGTTTTGAGATTTCTCATTCTTCACCGTACTACGCTGAATTTCAAATTTCGCTTTCGTTACTGAATCCAACAGAAATCCCATCCTGTCTGCCTCCAGCCATAATGCTGTCTCGAGGTAATTACTAGGCAGTGTTTCAAAATAATTGGTTACATCACGTTCCGTGTTTCCGTTCATCGTTCCTCCCGCTTTGCTAACGATTTCGAAATGTTCCTTGTCTTTTAAATGGTCAGAACCTTCGAACATCATATGCTCAAAGAAATGGGCGAAGCCGGATTTACCAATGCTCTCCCTTGAGGATCCGACATGATAAGTTATTCTCACGTTTACAACAGGATCAGAATGATCTTCATGAATGATCAACGTAAGTCCGTTTGGCAGTTTCCATTTTTCATAAGGAATAGTCAGGTTGCTAGAAGCAGAAGCCGGCTCAGTTGCAGAAAGATTCGGAACAACTTTTTCAATCAGTTGTGGTTGAGCAGGGAGTTGTTGGGCAAACAACTGCTGGCCACAGATGGAAAAATAAATAATGGATAACGAGATGCATGTGATACTTCTTTTCATGGATGCTGTTTTTATTTTTGTTATGAATTTTTGTTTTGGAATAAGGAATACAAATATATTTTTAGAAAATGAAAGCCAAGCTTCCAGAGGAAGTTTTAACTTTTTCATAAGGAATGATTTAAAAATGAAAACTTGAGATTGTAAAACAAATGCGAATGAACGTTTCTTTACTCTTATTTTAAGCCATCAAGAGTTGCTTTTACCCTGTCATATTTTTCAGTCTCTCCCGAACGCACATATAATTCTTTTAATGAAGTCAGTGTGCTTTTATCCGTTGGATTTGTTTCCAGTGCTTTTTCGAGGTAGGGTTCTGCGCTCTTAAATTTTGTATCGAATTTTTGCTTTGCCTTGGCGAATTCATCATTTGACTTAATGCTGTTAGCAGCGTTTGCCATTTCTGCAGCCTGGTTGAAATACAATGCACCAAGATTAAAGTTTATTTCGAAGCTATTCGGATTTACAGCAAGCCCTTGCTTATATACATCTTCTGCCTTATTCATGAACTCTTCGTAGTTGGCAGGCTTAGGAAGGTCCTTGCCGGCTGCATCTTTTGGATTCGCCAAATTATCATAGCTTATTCCCAATGCTAAATAAAGGCTTTGATTTTTCGGATCTTTTTTAATTGCTGCATCCAGCGCTTCTGTAGCTTCCTTACTTTTTCCTGCTCCAAGAAGAAGATTAATTTCGGCAAGCATCAACCCCAATGTGTCCGGAAAAATTTTCCTTCCCTCTTTTAATGTTGCAAGTGCTTTGGCAGAATCATTAGTTTGCTTATAGATAGTTGACAAAGCGAGATAAATTTTATCATCGTTGTATTTCATGCTGATGAGCTTGCTGTAATACTGTTTTGCTTTGTCATGATTACCTGCAAGTTCAGCGGAGTAAGCGGAATTTAAAATGATGGATGTGTCTCCGGGATTTATACTGAGAACGTATTCAAAAGATGAAAGGGCATCAGAATATTTTTTCGCCTTGAAGTTATCGACTCCCTGTCCGAAAATCTGGTTGGTAATCCACGGAATGCGGATTACTGTAATTTCATCAGCCCATTCATTCTTTGGATTTATATCCATTGTTTTCCTGTATGCTTCATAGGCAGTCTGCAGACATTTATCACACAAGGAACCATACTTCTCACTTTTGAAAAGTGAACTGTAAATCAATCCGCGATAATACCATGTCATGTCCATTGTTTTTGATTGCTCATCGAGGATGGCAGCATCAATGGACTCTTTGGCTTTGTCGAACTCCTGGTAGGGTTCTTTGTAATAGTTGTAAGCTGCTCTCACTTTTGATTTCTGTGAGTACACTGACGTTGCAGCAAAACCAATTGCTGCTAAAACCAGAAAAACCTTTTTCATAAAAATAAATTTAGGTTAAATCAGCAGGCCCTGTTTCGGGTTCATCAGGAGAATCTGCAGAAGTATCTGTTGTATTTTCCGGAGATGAATCGGTTGCTTCGCCGGCAGGTTTTTCTATTTCGTCCTGCACTTCCACTTTTGCAACCGAAGCAATTTCATCTTCATCGTCAAGACGAATCAATCGAACACCTTGTGTTGCTCTTCCCATCACTCTGAGTTCGTCTACATCCATCCGTATTGTAACACCGGATTTGTTGATGATCATAAGGTCGTCATTGTCGACCACAATTTTAATAGCAATCAGGTTTCCGGTTTTATCCGTGATGTTAATGGTCTTCACTCCTTTTCCGCCACGGTTTGTAATTCTATATTCATCCACTTCCGAACGTTTGCCGTATCCTTTTTCAGAAACAACCAGCACACTTTCTTTGGTCGGGTCGATTACACATACCATGCCGATCACGCGATCGTCTTCGCCATCAAGTGTAACACCTCTTACACCAATTGAATTTCTTCCGACCGGACGAACGGTTGTTTCATTGAAGCGAACAACTTTACCTTTTTTGGTTGCAATCATTATTTCATTTGTTCCGTTGGTCAGTCGTGCTTCAAGCAACTGATCTCCTTCTTCAATATTGATTGCATTGATTCCGGAAAGTCTCGGACGTGAATACGCTTCTAATGCCGTCTTCTTAATCGTACCATTCTTTGTACACATCACAATGAAATTGTTGTTGATGTATTCTTCATCAGTGAGATTTTTCACGTTGATGAATGCTTTCACTTTATCATCCGGTGACAAACTGATCAGGTTTTGAATCGCTCTTCCCTTTGATGTTTTATTTCCTTCAGGAATTTCGTAGACTTTCAACCAGTAACATTTTCCTTGCTCAGTAAAGAACAACATATAGTTGTGTGTGGATGCAACATAAATGTGTTCAACAAAATCTTCATCACGTGTTGCGCTGCCCTGTGCTCCTCTTCCACCGCGTCCCTGCGTACGGTATTCTGTAACTGCTGTGCGCTTCACGTAACCAAGATGAGATATGGTGATAACAACATCTTCATCGGCAATCATGTCTTCCATGGAAATCTCATCACCGGTGTATACGATTTCTGTTCTTCGTTCATCACCATACTTGTCTTTCATCTCGCTCATTTCATCCTTGATGATTTCCATCCTGAGAGTTTCATTTGCAAGAATGTCACGGTAATAATCAATGATCTTCATCAACTCTGCATATTCTTCTTTGATTTTATCGCGCTCAAGTCCTGTGAGTTTTTGTAAACGCAAATCAAGAATTGCTTTCGACTGTATTTCTGACAAGTTGAATTGCTGCATCAAACCATCCTGTGCAATCTGAGGAGTTTGTGAAGCACGGATCAACTTAATTACTTCATCCAGATGATCCAATGCAATTAAGAGTCCTTCAAGAATGTGCGCACGTTTTTCAGCTTCTGCAAGTTCATACTTCGTTCTGCGAATCACCACTTCGTGGCGGTGATTTACATAATGAACAATCATGTCCTTCAGATTAAGCATCATCGGTCGGCCATGAACCAACGCAATGTTGTTTACACTGAAAGAAGATTGAAGCGCAGTGTGTTTATAAAGATTATTTAAAACGACATTTGAAATAGCATCTCTTCTGATTTCATACACGATACGAATGCCATCACGATCTGATTCATCCCTGATATCTGTGATCCCTTCAATTTTTTTCTCGTTCACCATGTCGGCAGTTCGCTTGATCATCTCTGCCTTGTTTACCTGAAAAGGAATTTCAGTGACAATAATTTTTTCTTTTCCGTTTGCGCCTTGTTCAATCGTTGCGCGCGAACGTAGCACGACTTTTCCGCGTCCCGTTTCGTAAGCTTCTTTAACACCGGCGTATCCGTAAATAATTCCTGCAGTCGGGAAATCGGGAGCCTTCACGAATTTCATTAACTCAGCAATTGTAATCTCCCTGTTATCGATGTATGCAACAATGGCATCAATTACTTCTGTAAGATTATGAGGAGGCATGTTGGTTGCCATACCAACCGCAATTCCGGAGGAACCATTAATAAGGAGGTTTGGAACCTTGGCAGGAAGAACGGTTGGCTCCTGTAAGGAATCGTCAAAATTTAATGAGAAGTCAACGGTATCTTTATCAATATCAGAGAGTAATTCTTCTGCCATTTTTTTCAGGCGGGCTTCTGTATAACGCATAGCGGCAGGACTGTCGCCATCCATGGAACCAAAATTTCCCTGCCCATCAACCAATGGATAACGAAGACTCCATACCTGCGCCATTCGAACCATTGCATCGTAAACTGACGTATCGCCATGCGGATGGTACTTTCCAAGCACTTCTCCAACAATCCTGGCTGATTTTTTATACGGACGATTGCTAAGAACTCCTAAATCAAGCATTCCGTAAAGCACTCTTCTGTGTACCGGTTTTAATCCATCCCGAACATCTGGCAAAGCCCTCGAAACGATCACCGACATTGAATAATCAATGTAGGCTGTCTTCATTTCTTCCTCAATGTTAATCGGAATTATTTTTTCTCCCTCTGACATAAATAGATTAATTAGTTATCCGTTAATTGATAAGGCAATAACGACTGATAATTCAGGTTACCATGAATCAAATCACTAAGCCAAATGAACTCCCCCGACCCCAAAAAATTTGGAGTCCGAAGATACTAATTCGGGCTGAAATTGTAGAGTTTTTTCTGACATTATTTTGTTGAAAAGTCTTGCTGACCGATTGGCAGCAGAGGTATATTTGCATGTTAATTGCATGCTCTGAAAAGGAAAATGTAATTTTGTTGAAAAGTTACTCTTTAGAACCTAAACTTATTTAGTAATCTCATCGTAACAAGAATAATAAAAATCAAATTAATATGGAAGCTAAATTTTCTCCCCGGGTAAAGGATGTCATCACATTCAGTCGTGAAGAGGCTTTACGTTTGGGTCATGATTACATCGGAACAGAACACTTGTTGCTTGGCTTGATCCGCGAAGGAGAAGGTATGGCGATAAAAATTCTGAAGTCGCTTGGAATCAATCTTGCCGAATTAAGAAAGTCAGTCGAGAATTCTGTAAAGGGTAGTTCTACTTCAGCCAATAATCTCAGCAACATTCCGCTTACGAAGCAAGCGGAAAAAGCATTGAAGATTACTTACCTAGAAGCGAAAGTTTTTAAAAGTGATGTGATCGGAACCGAGCATCTCTTACTTTCTATTTTGAAAGATGACGACAACATTGCCACTCAGATTCTAAATCAGTATGGCATCACATATGAAATAGTAAAAGAAGACCTCGATATTCTCAAATCTAATTTCAGATCTGAAGCGCCACATAATCCTGCTGAAGATGATCCTTATTCCAAGGAAGATGATGGCGGAACGGGAATTACCGGCGGAAAAAAAGGAAGTGATTCAAAATCGAAAACTCCTGTACTTGATAATTTCGGTCGTGATCTTACGAAGGCTGCTGAAGAAGGTCGCCTCGATCCGATTGTTGGTCGCGAAAAAGAAATTGAGCGTGTATCACAAATTCTTTCAAGAAGAAAAAAGAACAATCCGATTCTTATCGGTGAACCGGGTGTCGGTAAATCTGCCATTGCAGAAGGACTTGCACTGAGAATTGTTCAGCGAAAAGTTTCACGTGTGTTATTCAATAAACGAATTGTGACATTGGATCTTGCCTCTCTTGTTGCAGGAACGAAATACCGCGGTCAGTTTGAAGAGCGAATGAAAGCCGTGATGAACGAGCTTGAAAAATCTCCGGACGTAATTCTTTTCATTGATGAGATACATACTATTATAGGTGCCGGTGGCGCATCCGGTTCGCTCGATGCTTCGAATATGTTTAAACCAGCTCTTGCGCGTGGAGAAATTCAATGCATCGGTGCCACTACTTTAGATGAGTATCGTCAGTACATTGAAAAAGATGGTGCGCTTGACAGACGTTTTCAACGTGTGTTGGTTGAACCAGCCAGTATAGATGAAACCCAAGAGATTCTCAAGAACATAAAGGATCGTTACGAAGAACATCACAATGTAAATTATACTCCTGAAGCATTGAAAGCTTGTGTAACTCTTACTTCCCGTTACATTACTGACCGTTTTCTTCCGGACAAGGCGATTGACGCACTGGATGAATCAGGATCACGTGTTCATATAACAAACATTCACGTCCCGAAAAATATTCTTGATCTTGAAACAAAGGTTCAGGAAATCAAAGTTGAAAAGAATAAAGTTGTCAGAAGCCAGAAGTATGAAGAGGCTGCTAAACTTCGTGACACGGAAAAGCAATTACTCGAACAACTTGACACAGCTAAAAAACAGTGGGAAGAGGAAACAAAGAGTCATCGCTATACAGTGAATGAGAAAGATGTCGCTGAAGTTGTTGCAATGATGACAGGAATTCCTGTTACACGAATTGCTCAGACAGAAAGTAATCGCCTTGTGAAAATGGCTGATGAACTGAAAGGAAAAGTAATCGGACAGGATAATGCAATTGCAAAAGTTGTAAGAGCGATTCAGCGTAATCGTGCAGGGTTAAAAGATCCTAACAAACCCATCGGAACATTTATCTTCCTCGGTCCTACCGGAGTTGGTAAAACTGAACTGGCAAAAGTACTTGCACGCTATTTATTTGATTCCGATGATGCGTTGATCCGTATTGACATGAGTGAATACATGGAGAAATTTGCTGTGTCCCGTTTGATTGGCGCTCCTCCAGGTTACGTTGGTTACGAAGAAGGCGGACAGTTGACAGAAAAAGTAAGACGTAAACCTTACGCAGTTGTTCTTCTTGATGAAATCGAAAAAGCACATCCGGATATTTTCAATTTGCTTCTTCAGGTTCTTGACGAAGGAATGCTGACAGATAGTCTTGGTCGTAAAGTGGATTTCAAAAATACCATTATGATTATGACTTCCAATATCGGCTCCCGCCAGTTGAAAGACTTCGGACAAGGTGTTGGTTTTGCAACAGAAGCTAAAACATCTGCATCCGATGATCATTCAAAAGGAGTTATTGAAAGTGCTTTGAAAAAAGCTTTTGCTCCTGAATTCCTGAATCGTATTGATGATGTGGTGTTGTTTAATTCACTCAGCAAAGAGCACATCCACAAAATTATTGATGTGGAATTGGTTCATCTTTACAAACGTGTTGAAGAACTTGGTTTCAAATTGAAACTGTCAGATGAAGCAAAAGATTTTATCTCTGACAAAGGCTTCGATGCTAATTTCGGAGCGCGCCCGTTGAAACGTTCAATCCAAAAATACCTGGAAGATCCGTTGGCTGAAGAAATCATCAAAGCTGAACTTGTCGAAGGTGATATCATTGAAGTGGTTCTTGATAAAGAAACTAGCACTCTGAAAATATCTGTAACGAAAGCTGCTGTTCCTCCTCCTCCTGCCAAGACCGGTACAGGAAGAAAGAAGAAGGAGGAATAAAATAGTGGTACTCACTTTTTTAACGAACATAAAAAAAACGCCCTGAAATTTTCGGGGCGTTTTTAGTTTCTAACGAATTAGTTTGTATCAGCCATCAAATTTTTCCATCACTTCCATACTTACTCCTGTTGTAGAGTAACCTCCGTCATGATAAAGGTTTTGCATATTCACCATTCTCGTAAGGTCAGAAAAAAGTGTGACACAATAGTTCGCGCAATCGTCAGCGCTTGCATTTCCTAACGGAGAAACAGCATCAGCGAAATTATAGAAGTCTCCAAACCCTTTGATACCGGTACCTGCAGTAGTCTTCGTTGGAGATTGAGAAACGGTATTTACACGCACCTTCCTGCTTTTACCATAATGATAGCCAAAACTGCGTGTGATAGATTCCAACATGGCTTTTATGTCTGCCATATCAGTATAAAAAGGAAATGTTCTTTGAGCAGCCATATAAGTCAGCGCAACCACACTTCCCCATTCATTCATCGCATCCATTTTCATTGCTACACTAAGCATCTTATGCAGTGATAAAGCAGAAACATCAATGCCTTTCATAAAGTAATCGTAATTGCTTTCAACATAAGGAATGTTTTTCCGAATATTCACCGACATACCGATGGAATGAAGTACGAAATCAATTTTGCCTCCAAGTATTTCCTGCGACTTTGAAAAAAGAGTCGTGAGTTCTTCCACGCTTGTTGCGTCAGCAGGAATAATTTCAGACTTGGTTTCATCGGAGAGTTTTTTAATCTCACCCATGCGCATCGCAATGGGCGCATTAGTAAGCGTAAAAGTCGCTCCTTCCTGGTGACACCGCTGTGCGACTTTCCAGGCAATCGAATTGGCGTCAAGAGCACCTGAAATGATTCCTCGTTTTCCTTTTAGTAAATTGTACATATTGATTTTGAATTTTGAATTCTTAGGTTCAGCTAAGTAAAGGATTT